>WRKC01000088.1 GCA_009778275.1 Methanomassiliicoccaceae archaeon | reverse complement strand
TTTGGCGGATTTTTACTTTAAGGTTTGGCGGATTTTTACTTTAAGGTTTGGCGGATTTTTACTTTAAGGTTTGGCGGATTTTTACTTTATTGAATATCCTTTCTCCACTCTCGAATCCGCTGATGAAATATCTGTCGTAATTCCATTGGGCTTCGCTGATGTCTTCTTTGAAACTGCTCTCGGAGAATGAATCGACGGAACAGTGCGAGAAATACCTCGGAATAAACTTCGATGACATTACATCCGCGATGAACGATTTCGACATCGAGACGACGTGAAAAACATGAAAGGAGGGAAATTTACAATCATGCGTCAAATGGTGAATTATTCAACTCGACGGGACAGTTTGAGTGGGCCCGCCCGGATTTGAACCGGAGTCAATAGCTCCCGAAGCTACAAGGATACCAAGCTACCCCACGGGCCCTTTTTGAAGGATGATTTCCATCCTGCTATTAAATGTATCGATTGCCGCTGGAAATATCAGATTACGCTCAATCGGAGTTTATATCGGCCAAGATGGACTCGCAGGACTCTTTTAGTTCGGGAACTTCAATGGTTATTGCTATCCATAGGTCCTCTGTGTCCACTTCTCCATACTTATGAGCAATTATGTCTCTGAATCCTGCTATTTTTCTCCATTGAACGTTGGGATGGCTGTTTCTCAATCCGTTCGACAGAGCTTTAACGGTTTCCCCTATTTGAAAAACATCAAAGGCACAACATCTTTGAAAGAATTGATTGCTTCGGAACTCTTGTTCATCGTTACCAAAATACTTTCTGCACTCTTCTATATCGATGCAATAATCCACTATTATCTTTAGAAGGCGTTTATCATCCTTCATATATTACTACTCCTTCAGACAGGATAACATTCAGAAGGTCTGTGTTAGAGGACTTGGTGGTCACTAGGTCGATATCGCGACCAACGGCATCACGAAGGTCCTGAAAGAATCCAGAAAGTGCGATCAGGCCGCGGATCTTTCCCTTCTCAATACAGAAATCATAGTCGCTGTCCTCATCGTAGTCTCCCCTTGCAACAGAGCCAAAAAGGTATATTTTAGCGACCCCGTAACTTTCCGCCACGGGTGCCACGATGGCCTTCAGCTCATCTATGGAACATATTTCTTTGGTCGCATGAGACATGTTATGACATCAACTACGCTTTGTATAATACTTTGTGACGACCCGCCGACCCTTTATTTATTGTCTAGGAGCCCCCTCATTGCTCCTAACAGAAGCTCCTGAACACATCCTTTATTGAGACATCATGTCTCTCAGTACATACTGAAGGATCCCGCCGTTTGCGATGTACTCGATCTCTATCGGAACATCCACTCTGCAGATCGTGTCGAACTCCAGTTTCTTTCCTTCCCTGTACGCCGTGACCCTGACCGCCCCTTTCGGCTCCAGATCCTCGAGGTCAATGTCGAACACCTCCGTTCCGTTAAGTCTCAGGGAGTCCGCATTCTGGCCTTCCAGATACTGCAGCGGCACTATCCCCATGCCGACCAGGTTGGACCTGTGTATCCTTTCGAACGATTCCGCAATGACCGCCTTTATCCCGAGGAGGTTCGGGCCCTTCGCGGCCCAGTCCCTTGAGCTTCCTGTCCCGTATTCTTTCCCGGCGAGCACAATGAGTGGTGTCATGTCCTCATGGTATGATCTAGATACCTCGAAGATCGTGTCGTCTCTGTTCTCCGGATAATATCTGGACGAACTTCCTTCCGCTCCCGGCGTCAGTTTGTTCCTCAATCTGATGTTCGCGAACGTCCCTCTCACCATTACCTCGTGGTTCGCCCGCCTCGACCCGTAGGAGTTGAAGTCCACCTCTTCCACGCCAAGGGATATCAGGTATCTACCGGCATCCGAGCCGCTGTCGAACGAACCCGCGGGGGAGATGTGGTCGGTGGTTATCGAATCTCCCAGCATGACGAGGCATCTCGCCCCCTTTATGCTCTCTATCTCCGGCTCATCGTACATTTCATCGAAGAGCGGCGGGTTCCTTATGTATGTGGAATCATCATTCCAGCCGAAGAGCGGGGAATCCCCGCTTTTGATATCCTCCCATCTCTTCGAACCTTTGAATATGTCCTTGTACTGTGCCGAGAAGGTCTCTTTCGTTACGTATCCGTCGGTAAGCGCCAGGATCTCCTCGTCTGTCGGCCAGATGTCGCTGAGGTAGATGTCCTTTCCGCCAGCTGACGCAATCGGCTCCTTCGACATGTCGATATCTATGCGGCCCGCGATGGCGAACGCGACCACCAGCGGAGGTGATGCAAGATAGTTGGCTTTCACCGATGCGTGGATCCTTCCCTCGAAGTTCCTGTTGCTTGAGGCGATCGCCGCGACAACAAGGCCTTTGGACCTTATCTGCCCTTCAACTTCGCTTGACAGCGGACCGCTGTTCCCGATGCACGTCATGCACCCGTATCCGCAGCACTGGAATCCCATTGCGTCCAAATGCTCCTGCAATCCCGATCTCTTAAGATATTCCGTGACCGCTTTTGAACCCGGGGCGAGCGATGTCTTGACGTATGCTTTCGGCCTCAGGCCGAGCTCGTTCGCTTTCTTAGCCACCAGCCCGGCGGCGATCATCACCGAGGGATTGGCGGTGTTCGTGCAGGATGTAATGGAGGCTATCGCCAAAGAACCGTCGCCCATCCTCTCCCCCGAGGGTATCCTTTGCTCCTCGATGCCGAACTCCTTCAGGGCCTCCGAGAACTCTTTCTTCACATCGTACAGGTCTATGCGGTCCTGCGGCCTTTTGTGTCCGGCAAGGCACGGCCTTACTGTGGAGAGGTCGAGTTCCAGAGTGTCGGTATATTCCGGCTCTCCGTCGTACCAAAACGTCTGTTCTTTAGCATATTTCTCCACTGCATCGATGTGTTTCGGATCCCTTCCGGTAAGTCTCAGGTATTCTATGGTCTTGTCATCGATGGGGCAGTATCCCATCGTTGCGCCGTATTCCGGGGCCATATTGGCAATGGTGGACCTGTCCGCAAGGCACAGGTTCCGGTATCCGGGCCCAAAGAACTCAACGAACTTTCCCACGACCTTCTTCTTCCTTAGCATATGTACAACGGTGAGCACAAGGTCTGTCGCATTCACGCCCGGCGGCAGTTCATTTGTCAGCCTGAACCCTACTACCTCCGGTATCTCCATATAGCTGGGCTGCCCCACCATCACCGCCTCGGCCTCTATCCCACCCACTCCCCAGCCGACCACCCCGAGGCCATTGATCTGAGTTGTGTGGGAATCCGTTCCGAAACAGGAGTCAGGATATGCCGTCAGTGTGCCCTTCTCTTCTTTGACATGGATCACGGGAGAAAGGTACTCCAGATTCACTTGGTGGCATATCCCGTTGCCGGGGGGGACCACCCTGAAGTTATCGAACGCTTTCTGAGCCCATTTGAAGAGAGCGTATCTTTCGCTGTTCCTTCCGAATTCGAGTTCCTCGTTCTTATCCTGCGCCTCGGCGCAGCCAGCGAAGTCCGTTTGAATGGAATGGTCTATCACCAGGTCCACAGGCACGAGGGGGTTGATCGATTCCGGGTCCTTTCCCGTCTCGGCCACCGCTTCCCTCATGGAGGCCAGATCGGTCACTGCCGCGCCTCCCGTAAGGTCCTGCAGCAGTACCCTCGCGGGCATCCAAGGTATATCGTGCTCTTTCGTTCCGAGGGGACTCCATGACGCGATGGCCTTCACGTCCTCGTCGGTGATCACTTCGCCGTTCCTGTTCCTGAGCATGGATTCAACTATGACCTTGATGGAATACGGCATCTTTCCGAGGTCCTTTATCACGCCTTGCGTCTCTAACTCTCTGAGACTGAAGATCGTTACTTCGCCCTCATCGGTCTTCAGTTTCTTGGTGCTGCCGCTTATTCCTGTCATTGCGTTCATAACAGCGTTGCTAATAAAAAATAGATATATCAAGTTTGACCAGCCGCCGGGGCGGCCTTTTCTCTGCTGGAAGGGATCGTTACGTTGTCCGTAATGCCCTCCGCCTTTCGGATTCTGTTTAATATCTCATACAGCAATGAGCGTCCCATGCAGGCCCTGATACCTGACCATCTCGAAAGCAAACTGAACCAGCTGCAGCAGAGGATACTCACATCCGGACTTCCGGTCCTGATCGTCTTTGAAGGCAGCTGCGGAAGGGTGATCGGCCGCGTCAACAGCGAGATCATAAGGTGCCTTGAACCCCGAGGCGTGATCTACAACTATTTCGATCCCGCCGACGTTGCCGGCGGGGGAACGATTTTGGATTTTCTTCTGCAGACGCCTGGAAAAGGACAGATCGGCCTCTGCGACAGGTCATGGTACTCCTCGATCATCGAGAGGACAGTGGACAATGAGAAGGAAGAACTCGAAAGTATGCTCGAAAGAAGCAATGATTTTGAAAGATATCTTGTTCAGAACGGCGTCTTTTTGATAAAGATCATCCTCAGAGCTACCGATTCCGCCATAGAGGAATACGGTCCGCAGTACGGCCCGGACGCGCCTTGGAGGTCGTTCCTTTCTATTGACCACATCGACCCCGTGAAGTACAGGGCGGTGATGTTCGACCGCGTGCGTGAGAAAACGGACACAAAATACGCCCCGTGGCATGTGGTGGTGGTAAGGGACATAGGGGAGACCGTGCTGGAAACGGTCGAGACCATAATCGGGGCGATAGAGGACGGACTGAGCGCCAAGCCGCCCGTCAGCCCCCTGTCGAAAATGGACCGCAGATACCCCAACCCACGCAAAGAAAAGAGGATCGATGAGAGTTGTTTCCCGTATGAGGACATCATGAACCGGCTCTCCGAAGAGCTCGGGGAACTGCAGATGGAGCTCTCGGTGAGCGATCGTTCGATGGCCATATGTTTCGAGGGGTGGGATGCTTCGGGGAAGGGCTCGTGCATAAAGCACGTATGCCACGCGCTGAACCCGAGAGGCTACAGGGTGGTACAGACAAAGGCCCCGACGGAAGAGGAGGCGAGACACACCTACCTGTGGAGATTCAGCGGGAACGTGCCCGAGAAGGGACACATCACCATTTACGACAGGACCTGGTACGGACGGATGATGGTCGAGCACATCGAGGGCTTCTGCACCGAAGAAGAATACGCAAGGTCGCCGTCGGAGATCAACGCATTCGAGAAGATCATTGTCGGCGGCGGCACCATCCTATTGAAATTCTGGCTGGATATAACCCCCGACGAACAGTTCTCAAGATTCAAGAAGAGGACCAAGGACCCTCTGAAACGGTGGAAGATCACGGACGAGGATTGGCGCAACCGTGAAAAATGGGACGATTACGAAGCGCATGTCGATGTCATGATGGAATCCACCAACACCCGATGTGCTCCGTGGACCGTCGTCGAGTCGAACAACAAGAAATATGCCAGAGTGAAAGTTCTCAAAACGATCGTAGAGACCTTGAGAAGCGAGTTGGATAAATAATTTCATTCGTCGATTGCCGTTTGCAATATTCGACATCATTAAATAATGTGACTCTATCCTTCAACAATGGCAGATGAGTTCAAGGAGAAGATCGCGGGGGAGATCACCCTGTCATCGGACCCTGGAAAGACCATCCGCAAATGGAGGGAGGAGTTCAAGCTGTCTCAACACCAGCTCGCGGACTCCATGGGCATCTCGCATTCCGTGATAAGCGACTACGAGTCCGGGCGGAGGAAATCGCCGGGGGTCAACGTCATCAGGAAGATGGTGGATGCCTTCATTAAACTGGACGCAGAGAACGGTTCTCCTGTGGCCTCACGTTACTTGCCGAACATGAAACTCGAGTGCATCATTGCGATGGACGAATTCACCGGTGGGGTCGATGAGCAGACGTTCATCGAAGCTCTCGGCGGCAAGAATCTGAACACGGAAAAGATGCCTTCAAAGAGGATCTACGGTTATACGATCGTGGATTCCGTCAAGGCCATCCTGAGCCTGGGTTCGGAAGACTACCTGAAAATATATGGGTGGAGCATTGAGAGGGCTCTTGTTTTCACGAATGTGCACTTCGGACGTTCCCCCATGGTCGCCATAAGGGCGCACCCTCTTACGCCGGCGATGGTCGTGTATCAGAACCCTGAGAAGACCGACCCGCTCGCGATAAAACTGGCGAAGCTGGAGGGCATACCGTTGGTGGTGACCAGGCTCAGCGTGGAAGACATAATAAAAAAAATGGACGCCTTAAAGGAAGGGAAATAAATGGATGTAGGAATTGTAAGCTACGGAGCGTACATTCCCCGCTACAGGATCAAACCTGAAGAGATCGGAAGGATGTGGGGAGTGGACGGAAAAGGAATGGGGAAAGGACTGATGATCTTTCAGAAGTCCGTTCCGGGGATCGATGAGGATGTCATAACAATATCGACGGAGGCCGCCAGGTACATGATGGCTAGGGTCCCGTGGGTCAACCCGAAGGAGATCGGCGCACTATATGTGGGATCGGAATCCCATCCTTATGCGGTCAAACCGACCGCGACCATCGTCTCGGAGGCCATCGAGGCCACGCCGGCCCTGACGGCCGCTGACCTGGAGTTCGCGTGCAAGGCCGGGACCGCAGGCATGCAGGCCTGTATGGGAATGGTCGCATCGAATATGATAAAATACGGAGTGGCCATCGGCGCAGATACCGCGCAGGGGGCGCCGGGGGATGCGCTGGAGTTCTCGGCATCGGCCGGAGGGGCCGCCTTCCTGATAGGAAGCGAGAAGATCATCGCAAAGATCAACAAGACATTGAGTTTCACCACAGATACCCCCGACTTCTGGAGAAGGGAAGGACAGCCCTATCCGCTCCACGGGGGAAGGTTCACGGGAGACCCGGCGTATTTCAAGCACATCACGTCTGCCGGGAAGATGCTCCTTAAAGAAATGGGCACCACCCCCAAGGATTACAAATACGCTATATTCCACCAGCCGAACGGGAAATTCCCCACAAGGGTGGCGGGTATGCTCGGGTTCGAGCAGGAGCAGATTGACACCGGCCTGCTGACACCGAACATCGGGAACACCTACAGCGGCGCCGTCCCGCTGGGACTGGCGGCCGTTCTTGACAAAGCGAGTCCGGGGGACAGGATATTCATCACCTCTTACGGCTCCGGTGCAGGAAGCGACGCTTTCGACATCACCGTAACGGATGAGATAAAGAACTACCAGAAGAACAACGCTCCGACGGTCGAGAAGGTCATGGAGAACCCGGTCTATGTCGATTACGGGTTGTACACGAAATTCAGAGGAATGATCGTAATGCCGGGGGGATAAGATGAGAGAAGTAGCGATAATCGGAGTAGGAGCGACAAAGTTCGGCGAACTTTGGGACAGCTCGTTCAGAAGCATCGGGATAGAAGCGGGAATGAAAGCGATAGAGGACGCGAACCTTTCCGGCAGCGAGATAGACGGCCTTTTCATAGGGAACATGTCCGCCGGGCGTTTCATCAATCAGAAGCACATAGATGCGCTCATAGCGGATTATTCCGGAATGGCCACAAACAGCATACCGGCCACGAGAGTGGAGGCAGGAGGAGCATCGGGCGGCGTGGCGTTCGGCCAGGCGGTAATGGCCGTCGCTTCCGGCATGCACAACACAGTGCTTGTCGGCGGCGCGGAGAAGATGACCGATCAGGATGATGTGTCCATCAACACGGCGATGGACGCGACGGCGGATGCCGAGTGGGAGGCCGGAATGGGCCTGACCCTCGCATCCCTTTATGCCATGATAGCGAGAAGGATGGTGTACGAAGGCACGGCCACCCGCGAGGAGATCGCTTCCGTCGCGGTGAACAGCCACTTCCACGGCGCCCTCAATCCGGGAGCGCAGTTCAGGAAGGAGGTCCCGCTGGAGACCGTCCTGAAATCCGGTCCGGTCGCGGACCCTCTCGGGATGTTCGACTGCGCACCCATCACGGACGGCGCGGCAGCGGTAGTTCTGTGCCCCCTCGAAGAGGCGAAAAAGCACACCGACAACTATGTGAAAGTATCGGCATTCGCACAGGGGAGCGATACACTGGCACTGTTCCAGAGACCGGACATCACCGTCTTCGGGGCAACGGTCGCCGCTTCCAGGAAAGCGTACGAGATGGCGGGCATCAAAGCGTCCGATATCTCGGTGGCGGAGATACATGATGATTTCAGCGTGTCCGGTATCCTTGCGCTGCAGGACCTCGGGTTCTACAAGAAAGGAGAAGCCGGTAAGGCGTTCCTCAACGGAGAGACGAGGGTCGGCGCGGGGAAGATAGCGATCAACACATCCGGCGGCCTTAAGGCGAGAGGTTATCCCATCGGGGCATCCGGTGTGGCGCAGATAGCGGAGATCACGGACCAGCTCAGAGGAAAGGCCGACAAGAGGCAGGTTGCCAACGCGAAGTACGGGCTCGCCCAGAGCGTCGGAGGTACCGGTTCGGCTGTCACCGTCAGCATAATGGAGGCGATCTGATGTCGTCCGTAGCAAGAGCATGGAGAGAATTCCCCGGCAAATACAACCTGGAAGGAACGAAATGCGAGAACTGCGGGACCATCTTCTTCCCGAAGCGCGACTTCTGCCCCAAATGCCGCAGGGAAGGCATCGGAAAAATGCAGAAGTACAAGATCCAGAGAGAAGGGGAGGTATTCTCGTTCTCGGTCATATATGAGGCTCCGGCATGCAACAGCGCTCTTAAGCCGTATGCGGTCGCCATGGTAAGGACCAAGGACGGAGTGCTGGTCTCCGGACAGCTCGTGGACGTGGAACTGGACAAGATCGTCATCGGCATGCCCGTACGTGCGGTCCTCAGAAAACTGGACGAGGACGGAGCTGCGGGCGTCATCCATTACGGGTTCAAATTCACACCCATCAAATAAACCCCTTTCCCGCTTCGGCGGGTATCTTCTCTTTTTTGTTTGAAAGTGCACCTTAATATAGGTATCTCTATCTCGGCCCGCTCAAACTAAACGTTTGGCGGGCGGTAGGAAAATATGCTAAAGGACGCGGAACAGACGATCAGCAACTTGATTGACAAACAAAAGGTCTCATTCATAAGCTCGGTGGACAAGGACGGCTTTCCTAACACAAAGGCCATGCTGCCTCCCAGCAAACGCATCGGGATAAAGACATTCTACTTCCATACGAATACTTCATCCATGAGGGTGTCACAGTACCGGGAGGAACCAAAAGCCTGCCTTTATTTCTGCGACAACAGGTTCTTCCGCGGAGTGATGCTGAAGGGCACCATGGAAGTTCTTGAGGACAGTGCCAGCAAAGAAATGCTTTGGAAAGCCGGGTACAGCATGTACTACTCTCAGGGGGTCACGGACCCTGACTATTGCGTACTGAGATTCACCGCTGTCAGCGGAAGGTATTATTCCAATTTCAGTTCACAGGACTTTGAGATCGAGTAAGCTTTCCGCCGTGACATCAGCCGGTAACGGCGCTTCCCGATGCCGCACCGGGTTCCAGATATCTTTCGAGATCGTCAGGAGACACTACCAAAAGTTCGGACTCAATGAATCCGCTGCCGTCCCTTGTCAGAATAATGTCGATCCCGCTCCTTACGGCGGAAGCATTGATGATGCCGTCCTCATAATCTCTGAAATCAGACATCAGTGCAGCCATGGAATCTTCCGGCAAGACACCTATCGGCTTGAACAGCACCGACAGCGCCTCCACCGCATCGAAGGCGTCCCCCGCCTCATGCACCTTGCTCACGAAATAGAAGATGTCGTTCAGCGACTGCACCGACACGAACCCTGTGATCCTCTCATCCACTGCGAACTCTGCGGCTCGGCGGGCGGCTGCATAGAACGGTTCCCTCTTCTCGATCATATCAAGAAGCACATTCGTATCGAACAGCACATTCATAGCTCATCCAGCCTCATTCTGAATATGTCCTCTCTGTCGCCATCGTAATTCGCAGATCCTGATATCTTTTCTAATAGTCTGCGTTTCTCTTTTGCCGTCCCGGACAATACGGCGACGAACTCGCCGTGCCTGATAACATAGATATCCTGGGTTTGCGCAAGCTCCAAGTACTTGCTGAACTCGTTCCTGAGGTCTGTTGCATTAACGTACATTATATCAGTGGAATAATGTACATTAATGATATAATTTTATGTACATATGAAAAGAAGAACCTAAAAGAAGGTCACGGTTTCAAAAGATCCGTCATTGCGACATGCTCCAGAACGGCATCCTCGCACGCCGTCCCGTCAAACATCTCTGCGCCCAGATTCTTCGCTTTTTCGGCAGATGCTTCCATGATCTCATCGCGTCTTGCCATGCCGATCGACTCAAGCTTCGGATCCTCTATGCCGAACAGTACCGCGACCATCTCCCTTCTCCCCTCCTTGGGTCTCATTCTTTCCATCGCGCGGCCTATCTGTCTCTCGCCCGCTGCGTAAAGGATGGTCTCCGTCATGATGGTTTTGGACCTGTTCGTACCGTTCCTGAATGCTCTTTCGGCGTGCATCACCGCCGAAATGATATGGTCTTTGCCGCAGACAGAGGATGGATCCAAAAGCAAGACATCGCCGCCCAGACCGATGAAATGCCTGACGATGTCGTCGAATCCCGTATCCCCTTCGATGCCGATGACCTGAACGTTCATTGCCCCGTTATCCCCTTATATTCTATTACCCTATCGCGGATGCTCTTGAAAACCTTTATCAAATTGATAAGAGTACAGGCAACGGGGAAAGAAAAGCATGTCAGGGGATTGGGTTAGAGTAGCTGCACCGGCCACCACTTCGAACATCGGCCCGGGGTTCGATACGTTCGGGCTTGCGATGAGCGAACCGTGCGATATCATTGAAGGAAGAAAGATCGATTCCGGTTTTGAGATAACGGAGGTCTCCGGCCCCGGATCGGAGAATATCCCCACCGACCCCAAGATCAATTCCGTCAGCATAGCCGCCGAAAGGGTCCTGAAGAGATGCGATGCCGAATTCGGAATAGAATTGAAGATAAAGAAGGGCATCAGACCCTGCAGCGGAATGGGCTCGTCCGGCGCAAGCGCCGCCGGAGGGGCGTTCCTCGCCAACATCCTCTGCGGAGAGAAGCTTGGCCCCGTCGATATGATACTTTGCGCCGCACATGCGGAAGACGTCATTTCCGGCGGACTGCATGCGGACAATGTCTCGCCGTGCATACTGGGCGGATTCACTTTGATAAGATCGTACGAGCCTTTTGATGTCATCAGGATCGAGCCTCCCGCAAACCTCGGCATGGTCGTAGCTCTTCCAGATATCATGGTCGCAACATCCGACGCACGGAAGGTGCTTCCGAGAGAGGTCTCCGTCAGGGACCTGGTTTTCCACGTAGGGAACGCTTCAACTTTGGTCTACGGCATGATGACCGGCGACCTCAGTACCATAGGCAGGTCGGTAAAGGACGCGATCTTCGAGCCCGCGAGAGAGAAACTCGTTCCTTTCCTAAAAGAAGCGGAGAAAACGGCGATGTCAAACGGCGCGCTGGCCTCCTTCCTCGGAGGGTCGGGGCCGTGCATAATGTCCTTCTATGACACAGATGTCGGCTTCGGGGACGTCATTGCGGAAAAAGTAAAAGAAGTGTACACCCAGAACAACATCGGGTGCGATACCTGGATAACAAAGCCGGGCGTCGGATGCAGGAGGATCTGAGATGACGGTTCACAAGATCGTTTGTTGGGATTGCGGCGCCGATGTGAACGACCCGTATGTGAACACCTGCCCGAAGTGCGGCGGCCTCCTTTCCGTGAAAATAGATCTGGAACCGATAAAGGAGATGAAACCTAAGGACCTCAGGAAAGAGCCGTTGGGAGTGTGGAGATATGCTCCCTTCCTGCCTGTGGACCCGGCAAACAAAGTGTCCATCCAAGAGGGGGGCACCCCCCTGTACAAGACCTGCAGGCTGGCCGAGGAGGTAGGCCTCTCGCGGGCATATGTGAAGTTCGACGGCCTGAACCCGACGGGGTCCTTCAAAGACAGGGGGATGACCGTCGGTGTATCGCGCGCAAAGGAACTCGGGGCGAAGATCGTCGGATGCGCCTCCACGGGGAACACGTCGGCTTCCCTTGCGGCATACGCCGCGAAAGCGGATATGAAATGTGCGGTTTTCCTTCCCTCTGGGAAAGTGGCGGCCGGTAAACTGGCTCAGGCGCTCTTCTACGGAGCGAAGGTCCTTTCCGTCGACGGCAACTTCGACGAAGCGCTGGACCTCGCCAGAAAGATGGCCGACGCAAGAAAACTGTATCTTCTCAATTCAATAAACCCGTACAGGCCGGAAGGACAGAAATCGGTGCTCTTCGAGATAATCGACCAGCTCGAGTATGATGTTCCCGACAGGATCATACTCCCGGTGGGTAACGCGGGCAACATCTCGGCGATCCACAAAGCGATACAGGAACTGAAAGAAGTGGGATGGATCGACAAAGTGCCTATGCTCACCGGGATACAGGCGGCGGGAGCCGCCCCCATCGCGAAGGCGTTCGATGCGGAGAAGATCGACTTCATTCCGGAAGACCACCCCGAGACCATAGCCACAGCCATACGCATAGGCAACCCCGTCAGCGGAAGGAAGGCGCTCCGCGCCATCTATGACACCGGAGGATATTCGACGACGGTCACCGATGAAGAGATCGTAGATTCGCAGCGGCTCCTCGGTAAGACAGAGGGAGTATGCGTGGAACCCGCATCTGCGGCGTCGATAGCCGGCCTCAGGAAACTGATCTCAGCAGGCGTTATAGACAGGGACGAGAAGGTCGTCTGCATCTGCACCGGGAACGGACTGAAGGACCCGGACACGATAATAAAGAGCTCTCCTTCGCCAATACCCTGCAAAAACTCCGTTGAGGAAGTCGAAAGGATACTTTCTCTTTGAAGGCTTTTCAATAATCGGATATCCTGGATTGCTTCTGGATATCCGTCTGGCCTATTTTTTCGCCTGAATATTCTTCCGCCATCTTGTCCATGAAATACTCTTCCTCTTCGCTTATCGGCGGCATCTCTTTTCTTTCCGCGGTGCTGCCGGCCTGCGCCTTTATGCTCTTTGCGAGCGCGGGGCCGATCTTCGGAAGTCTTGATAAGAATTCCATATCCGCAGTTATGGCATCCGACCTCGATCGTATGCCGTTGTCGTGCAGCACCCTGGCCCTCGCCCTCCCAACCCCTCTGAAGGAGACCAATCCCAGAAGTTCCTCCTTCACGCCGTAGCGCACGCGGGTAAGAAGCGGTTTTATCCTCTTTGTCGCCTCCGGTTTGAAGATGTACGCCACTTCATTCATGGAGTAAAGGAGCCAGTCGGTCATTTCCACTCTGGATCTTATGTCCCCCGGGCCGATGCCCATGGTGAGGGTCATCTCCTCTTCGGATATCTCGTTGATCCAATCATCCAGCAGAACGGCGACCTTCAGGTCGCTCATGAAGTTCTCGAACATGAACTCATCGTCCTCATCCGCGGGCTCCACCAAGAGATCGTTCTCGTATTCCGTTTCCAATCTTGAAAGCCTGTCGAAATCCGCCTTTTTGGGATACAGACCGAGAACATCCGGCGTGGATGCGGCGGCGTGCAGGATGGCAAGGTCCGGGGTGTGCTCTTTTATCTTTCTTACGGCGTCCCTCAGCATGACCGCAGATTTCGGATCTATGTAAAGGTCGGATATCCTCTTCCCGAAGGGGAGTATCTGGAGCATCCCGCCTTCTCTTCGGATCATCTCTTCTTTTTCAAGAAACTCGACCACATTCTCCACCACACTCTCGATGCCGTACATCTGGGATGTGTTCCCGAAGAACGTGTCCCTCATGAAATCGATGATGTTCTCCTCACTTTCAGCGTCGCCGGTGGCGATGAGCCCCAGGATATGGCTTCTGAGCACCATCTCATTGTTTAGTTTGGATGTCAGCCTCTCCACATCGTGCATGATATAATCTTCCATCAGGCGGTCGAAGTCGCGGAGGCTCTTGCCTACGAGCACAGCCTCACCGTAGGGGTCGTAACCCGGCCTTCCGGCCCTTCCGCACATCTGTTTCACTTCCATGACCGAAATGGGAACGTTCCCTGCGTTGGACTCGTATCTGTGGGTATCTCTGACGATGACCCTCCTCGCCGGAAGATTTATGCCGGCGGCGAGGGTCGGCGTCGCTACGATACACTTGATGCCGCCATCCTTGAAGTTGTCCTCGACATATTTTCTCTGTTTATA
>WRKC01000087.1 GCA_009778275.1 Methanomassiliicoccaceae archaeon | reverse complement strand
GGCATCCTTAGGTGGTCCAGGGCCATAGCGCCCGATAATATCGTGGATGTGGGGTTCACCATGCCCTCCTTGATCTGCTTCGGGTTGGGACCGTGCATCGGCCCGAAGAGGCCGATATTGTCCCCAATGCTCCCGACCGGCGTCAGGTAACCGCCGCCGACCATTCCCGCAGCGACCCCGGCAAGGACCGTTCCATATATGTCCGTTGATACAATGACATCCACAGAGGGAGGGTCCTTTACGATCTCGGACGCTATCTCATCCACTTCCATATCCTCTATAAGGAATCCTGAGCCTGCAAGCTCTTTGTAAAATGTCTCCACGAACATCCCGTCCAAAGAAGGGAACATGCTTGTTCTGTGCGCGCATGTTATTTTTTTACGTTCCATTGTCGATGAGAGGCGGATGGTTTTCTGGAACAGCTTCTTGCAACTGGCGACCGACAGGAATTTATGGGTGTCCACCCCGTCGAGGGATTCTGTCTCAAGTACGTTCAAGAGAGCATCGGGGTTGCCGTTTATGATAAGCATGTCCACACCTTGGATCCCGATCTTCTCGCAAAGGGGGAAGAACTTCCTTACCACGGAATACAGATTGAGTTGCTTTTTCAATACCCTTATCGGGTTCTGATAACTTCTGTCAGAAGGCGCATCGATGACCCCGCCCGCGATTATCGCATCGGCGTCCGTCGCAAGGTCGACGGTCTCCGCGGGGAGATACTCTGATGTCTTCACGAATGCGGATTGGCCTATGTCGCCGTAGAACATCTCGACGCTGTCGCCCGCCGCTTCGTTCAATACACTCACCGCGGACGATATGACCTCGGGCCCTATGCCGTCCCCGGGAAGAACCAATATCTTTTTCGCCATCGCCGATCAGATCCTGCTGAGCACTCCCGCATATATCAAGGGGAGAGTTATGGTGGCATCTCCCTCCACGGTCATCTTCTTTGCGTCCGCTTTTACTTTCCCCCAAGATACAGCCTCCCTGATGCGTGCGCCGGACAGCGATCCGTCATATTCCTCCGCCGTAGTAAGGTAGATGCAGTAGTCAAGCCCGCCTCTGAACTGACTCCACCATATCACGTGGTGTTTGGATATACCTCCGCCCACAATGACCGCTCCTGTGGCTTTCGCGCCGTTCGTGATCTCGCTCAGCATCTGCTCATCGCCGAAAAGGTCTATGCGCAGCTTTCTGTGCGTCTGGTAGTACATCCAAAGCTGGCACCCGAAAGACCCGTCAGTTATTCCAGGAACTACAATGGGGACCCCCTTCTTATGACATTGGTACAGGAGGCTGTCCTCATCTTCCAATCTAGATCCGACCGCATCTATTATCTCATGCGTTGTCATCGACTGGGTCTCCGCGAATATCTCGTCGAACATGGGCAGGAGATTCTCCTCGAGCACCACGCCGTAGCACTCGTCAGGCACCAGGACGTTACCTAGCCTGCTGATCTCGTACTTCTCTCTGAGCATCTCGTCGTCCATCATGAAATCGCCTTTGTAGTATTGGGCGTAGCTTCTTGACAGATCATGGTCCAGAGTTCCGCATGTGGTGATGATCAGGTCGACGAGGCCGTTCTTGACCATATCGACGATCACCCCTCTTGTACCGGTCGCCATGATGCAGGCAGGGAACGAAAGGATCTTCAAACAGTCCTTGTCCTTCACCATGGCCTCGACGATGTTCGTCGCATCTGACAGTTTCTGTGCGGTGAACCCTCCGGCCTCGCCCATCGCTCTCAGAAGCTGGTCCACTGTCATGTCCTTTTTCGCTTTGATATCCTTTACCGGAATAAGTTCTAGATCTGTCATCTGAATTACCTGCTTACGGGACCCACTTAAATGTAACTTTATTTAAGTTTGTCGAAGGATTAATTCGAATAAGGCTCTCACAGACCCTTCCCCCGTCATTTGCAAAGGCGGGGGATGAACTTCTTCGGCGTACGGAACAGTAATATTATACGTGCCCAACGTTTTTCCCCTATGTGTTGATGGTCGCAAGGGACAGACCCTATTCGGAACTAAGGGACAGCCTCAAAGGAAAGAAGGTCATAATATGGACGTGCAACACATGTGCCAGACTGTGTTTTGATATCGGCGGGACGGAATCAGCGGAAAGGCTCGCGGCCGCGCTCCGGAAAGACGGCATAGAGGTGCTGGAGGTCCGCCACACGAACGCTTCCTGCATCGAGAAAAAGGTCAGGGAGAAATACGACGAGGACATCTTTGGCAAAGCCGATGTCGTCCTGTCGCTTACGTGCAACATAGGGGCGCTCTGCGCAGAGAGGGCATTCGGAAAAGACATCCTGAACCCGATCGCCACTGTGGGGGCGGGATTCGTCGGCGAAGGCAGAAACATCTTCGTCTGCGAGGACAAGGACGGCCGGCTTTCCACAAAGGAGCTCAGGGAAGTGGCCGCGGAGAAAGGCCTCTGGTGCGACCCTTACGCATGAACCCGCTTAGTCGGTGCCTTTAACTATTATATAGGAGGAGTGGGTACGGAGTTATATAGGGGTTAAACCAAAATGATTGACATACTGGATTTTAACAATATGCTGTTCATGATCCCCGTTGCCGCGATAGTCGCGCTGATCTTCGCTTTGTATTTCTTCAGGAATATCTGGTCAAGGGACAAAGGTACTCCGGAGATGCAGAAGATATCCGACGCGATCGAGACGGGCGCAATGGCATACCTGAAGCGTCAATACAAGACGATAGGGATCATCAGCATAATATTGGCGGTCGTACTTGCGGTCGCCGGGTTCATAGAAGGGTTCGAGGAATACCTTGGGCCGAAGGTGGCGGTCGCGTTCCTGATCGGTGCCGGATTCTCGATCCTTTCCGGTTACATCGGAATGAGGATATCGGTGAACGCCAACATCAGGACCGCAAGCGCGGCCAGCAGATCGCTCAACGATGCTTTCGTCTGCTCGTTCCGCAGCGGTGCCATATCCGGCATAGCCGTTTCCGCGCTCAGTCTCGTTGGGCTGTTCGCCGTTGTTTTCGTATACGACATGGTTATAGATGACACGATGACAAAGACGCTTCATGCGGTCGTCGGTTACGCTTTCGGTGCGTCGTTCGCCGCTCTGTTCGCACAGCTCGGCGGCGGCATCTACACCAAAGCCGCAGATGTCGGCGCAGACCTTGTGGGAAAGGTCGAGGCCGGTATACCGGAGGATGACCCGAGGAATCCCGCCGTCATCGCCGACCTCGTCGGCGACAATGTCGGCGACTGTGCGGGCCGCGGCGCGGACATATTCGAGTCCACCGCTGCCGAGATAATAGGTTCGATGGTCATCGGTACGGCCGTGATCGCCGCCGGAGGAATGGGGCTTTCCAATAACTGGGTGTTCCTTCCGCTGGTATTGATGGCATTCGGGCTCATTGCATCCCTTTTGGGAATATTCATCGTAAGGATGAAGGATGAGAACACGGACGTCTTCAAGGCGCTGAACCGCGGTTATTATCTGACGATCGCGCTGGTGCTGGTGTTCTTGGCAATAGCCACATACTTCCTGCTCAACGAAGAATGCGAACTCTGGTACTATTACCTGGGGGCCGGAGTTGTGGGCATAATCCTGGGACTGGCGATAGTCTTCATAACACAGTATTACACAGGAGACCACAAGCCGGTGAAAGGGATAGCGAAAGCGTCCCAGACCGGGCCGGCCACAAACGTGATCGAGGGGATATCCATCGGACTCGAGTCGACCGTCCTTCCGGTAGTGTGCATTGTGTGCGCGATAATCATCTCATACACTCTCGGGTTCTATGCGGCCCCCGCGGGAGCGGACGCCGTCGCCTTCGGACTCTACGGTACCGCGATCGGAACGATCGCGATGCTCGCATCCTCCGCATTCATACTGGCAGAGGATACCTTCGGCCCGATCACCGACAATGCGGGAGGCATCGCGGAGATGTCAAATCAGCCTGAGGAAGTGAGGAAGAGGACCGACAAGCTCGATGCGGCCGGCAATACGACAAAAGCTCTCACAAAGGGATACGCAATGGCATCCGCCGCGCTTGCGGCCTTCCTGTTGTTCGCGGCGTTCTTCGAGATCGTCGCGGAGATAACCGGAAAGTCGCTCTCCGAGGTGTTCAACGTCAATATCGGCGACCCGCTCATATTCTGCGGCGCCCTCGTCGGAGCGGTGCTCGTGTTCTATTTCGCATCGCTTGCCATAAGAGCGGTCGGAAAGGCCGCCGGAGAGATGATCGAAGAGGTACGCAGGCAGTTCCGCGAGGACCCCGGCATAATGGAGGGAACCTCCGAGCCGAGCTATGCGGACTGCGTGGACATAGCCACCCGCGGCGCGCTGAGGGCCATGGTGGTCCCCGCCCTGCTCCCGATACTGGTGCCGGTCACTTTCGGACTGGTGTACAGGTTCCTGTTCCCTGACATATCTTATATGGCAGTAGGGGCGCTCATAATGGTGGGGACCATAACCGGTATCCTGATGGCCAACTTCCTCAACAATGGGGGAGGCGCCTGGGACAACGCCAAGAAGTACATCGAGGAGGGTAACCTGGGCGGAAAGAGATCGCCCACCCATGCGGCGGCCGTGGTAGGGGACACCGTCGGGGATCCGTTCAAGGACACCGCCGGGCCGTCGATACACGTGCTCGTGAAACTGCTGTCCACGATATGCTTGGTCACGGCAGTGCTCTTCGTAGTGGTCTAAACCCATTCCTTAAAGCGGGCGCACGCCCGCTTCCTTAATATTTTATGCGCCTGGGCGCAAAAGAATGGTTTTATATACAATAGCCTTAATCCCTGCATCCAAGAGGACCCGCTATGTATATGCTGACAGAGGCTGAGAGGATCGTAAGGATCCCGCCGTCAAAACTTGACGAGGAGATCGAGAAGGTGATCGACGCCCTTACTTGGGACTCCTTTGAGGGGAAGATCGGAGAGGACAAGGAGGTGACCGTTCTCATAAAAAATGTGAGGCCGGTAGGGCCCGGCCGCATCGTCCACGGCGACGGTGCAGTGTACCAGACGGTCAAATATGAACAGGTGGTGTTCAAGCTCAAGGACAACGAGATGATCGAAGGCGTCGTAGTGGAGATCCTCAAGTTCGGGGCCTTCGTAAGGTTCGGGCCGTTGGACGGCCTCCTTCACATAAGCCAGGTGATGGATGACCGCGTCGACATAGACGAATCCAACCAAAGGCTGATAGGAAAGGATACCGGAAGAAGTCTCTCCGTGGGCGATATCGTAAAAGCGAGGGTCGTCAGCATAGACCTCAACGAAAAGAACCCCCAGGACAGCAAGATCGGGCTCACAATGCGCCAGCCCGGACTCGGAAAACTCCAGTGGCTCGAGGAAGACCGCAAGAACAAGCAGCAGGGTGATGCCTGATGACGGGACCTGTCTACAGAGCATGCAAACAGTGCAACTTCCTGTCGGAGGCGGACGCCTGTCCCCGCTGCGGAGGCCAGACCTCGAAAGAATGGCAGGGGTTCATTGCCGTGGTGAACTACGAGAGATCGGAGATCGCCAAAAGAATGGGAATAACATCCAACGGCAGGTATGCCCTGAAGGTCCGCTGAGATGGAGGCCGTAAGCAGAAAGGTCCCGGAGAGGAACAGAGAGCTCTTCAAAGAGCCTTTGGGCAGGGACCTCAAAGAAGAAGAACTGAAGGTCATCGACAAAAAGTCGAAGATGATCACGGTGGGCGACGTGGTGTCGCTCACGGTGGTGAAACAAGGGGTCGTCCCCGATCTGTCGATCTATGACGGAATGACGGAGAGGAAGGAGATGACCGAATTCGCCGCCCTCGTAAAGAACGAGGGTTGGGGAGAGACAGCGGTGAAAAATGAGGCCGGGACGATAACGGCCGAGCTGATAACCGCGATAAGAAACGCTTTGAACGGGAATAAAGAGATCATACGTGTGGAAGGGGAAGAGGACCTGGCGGTCATACCGTGCATGCTCCTGTCCCCCGAAGGCACGAACATAATCTACGGATGGCCCGGAAAGGGGATGAAACTCATCGTGACCGACGAGAACATCCGAAAAAAGGCACAATACCTCTTAGAAATGACGGAGGAGTTGGAATGAAGATAGAGATAACAGAGAAAAAAGAGAACCCTTTGCAGAAAAGGACGGAGGTCCATTTCACGATAGAGCATGTCGGTGAGACCACTCCCGGCAGGAACTCCGTCGCAGAGGACATCGCAAAGAAAATGAAGTCCAAAAGAGACTGCGTCGTCATCGACAACATCGAGTCGGTATACGGCATCGGAAAGTCAAAGGGATACGCAAAGGTATACGACAGCAAAGAATCGGCCATGTCGTTCGAGAGCGAATACCTCCTCAAGAGGAACGGGATCGGGGTAGAACCGCCCGCACCTGCAGCACCTGCAGGAGGAGCGCCCGCAGCAGCACCCGCCGCGGCACCCGCGGCAGCGCCGGAAACGGCTAAGAAGGAGTGATGAAGATGGCGGCACCAGCAGCACCGGCGGCAAAGAAGAAGGAAGTGAAGAAACCGGCCGGCCCGAAATCCGTCTCGAAGAAAGATGCCTACAAGGTCAACGGCAACAAGGTCGAAAGGACGAAACCCATGTGTCCCAAATGCGGACCCGGCATCTTCATGGCGGTACACAAGGACCGCGTATCCTGCGGAAAGTGCGGATACACCGAATTCAGCAAGAAAGAGTGAACAAAATCTTCATTCGGCTCCCTCCCTCTCAAGCGGGGGCCTCAGGATCGCCGGGGGAAGGATCTGGTCCCCCGGCAAAAAATCTTATTCTTTTGACGAATCTACCTAAATGGGCCAGTGGTATAGCTTGGATAGCATAGGGGCTTCCGGAGCCTTAGACCCGGGTTCGAATCCCGGCCGGCCCGCTCAATATATCAAACCATATCGTGTGTATCGACACCAATACGAGGTCTTGAAACATTTGAGTGCCGAGCGGACATCATTTCTGGTCGATCTTCGCCCCGCATCCTCCGCAGAACTTCATACCCTGCGTCAACGCCATACCGCAAGCGGGACAGGACTCTCCGCTCGGAGCCGTAGTCGGCTGTGCCGGCCGCACGGATTGCGCAGCACCCTTGTTCCACAGTTCCGTCAGCTTCCGTTTCCATGCTTCCGGGCTCGAATGGATCACGCGCGCAACGAAGTTCGCGCGGACGTATTTAAGAGATGCTGTGCGCTTGGCCGCCATGAAGTAATCTATGTTCTCCGGCTTCAGCAGTTCTTCTTCCGTCAGGCGTATGACCTCGCGTTTGAAGCTGATGGCCTCCAATGCCCTGTTGAGATGGGATGCGGAGACCAAGACATTGCCGCCCGTGCGGTAAACGAACGTCGCGGCGCTCTCGCCGGGTTTGACAGCGAACTCCACTGCCGTATGCTGTCCGTCGGGGGAGGGTGCGATCATCCAAAAGAGATACGGGTCCGGTGCCGCATCCGCTGCCCCGCCTTCGTCGACCGGCATACTTTCTTCCGGTGCGTCCGGTTCCACAAGCGGACCGTCGGGTCCATCTCCGCCATCTTGGCGGATATCATTCTTTTTGAGACCCACCCATATCTGTGAAGGGTCGCACATTTCCTTTAATGTTCTGTAGCTGTCGGCGGCACGGGTCTGTGCCAGCTTCTTATCGACAGCCGCCGAGAAAGACGAGGATATGGCGGCAAGCTGCCCCATGGGAGCTGCCACGCCTTCCGTCAAGAGCTTCGATACCTGCGATGCCTGGGATGCCGTCAGGGTCGGGTCGATCTCGGTGACGGCCTCGATGGTCTTCTCACGCAGCGCCCTGATGTTATTCTCCACACGTTCCGCGAACCCGGCGGTCTCATATCCTAGTTTGGAAAAGGCGTAACTGTCGCCGTTATTCAGCGTCAATGTGACTTCAACATCTTTTTTGTCCATCCCTGTAACGAAACACAGCGGGATACGACGCGCGTTACTGTTCGGCGGCAGAGCGACGACGCACGTATCATACACATGGATCGGTGCTTTACCGTTGTTCACGGTCACTCCGTTCTCCGTGAAGCGGTAGTCGCCGGTCGCGGTGAACATCGGATTTCCCCGGACGAAGAATGCGCGCAGGACCGCTTTATTGTATGCGTCGCGCAACGCCTCAAAGAAAGGTGTTGCCCAACTTCCCATGCGGGAAAAGGTGTAGTCACCGTCGTCGGTCCTTGCGGTGATGTTGTAATTCTCGAACTCCAGCGCATTGACCCTGGAGTAAGGGATCTCGGCCACATCGAACAGTCCTGCCGCAATAAAGGAATTCTCTTTGACCTTCAGTTTGACCTCTCCGTTCACAAGAGGAGAGGCTGCCTGCGCGGTGTATTCCACCGCGGGTTTATCGTTGGACGCAGCCATTTTACTCTACCGCCTGAATCATATATGCCTGTAGTTGCGACAGGCGGCGCATATTTCCTTATAGTTTAGCTCCGCATCCGCCGCAGAACTTCGTGCCGGGAGGATTGTCCTCTCCGCAGCTCGGGCATTTCCCGCTCGGCGGGGCCGCCGCTTTTTCCAAGTTCTCGCCGCAGTTGTTGCAGAAACGTGTGCTTATGGCGTTCTTCGCACCGCATTTGGGGCACTCTTTCAGGTCCATGTTTGCTCCGCAGTTGTTGCAGAATTTGCCAGATCCGGCGGGTTTGCCGCAGCTCGGACACATGGTGGTCTTGTGTTCAATAGAGCCCTGCCATACGGTGGCGGTCGATCCCGCCTCATCGATGTTGCGTTTCATTGCCTGAGAGGCCGCCTTGGCCACGTACACTTCCTGCCTGGGGGAGCACTTCGTACAAAGCGTCGTGTCCTCATTCCAGCACTGATCGCACGCATAATTGTTGCATCCGGGGCAGCGGTGGAAATGCTGTCTCGATTCGTTCTGTGCATGTTCGAACGCATTCTCGTGTTCTTTGCGCCATTCTGGGCTCTTATTCTCGAATTGGTTGTTAATGATGGTGGAACCGCTGCTGGCGGCGTTCCCGACCCTGCCGACGGCGCCTCCGATCACGTTCCCCACGAGTCCCGCGCTCTGTCCGATAAAAGAGGTCTTTTTCTTCTTTTTGTATGTCTCCGACGCTATGAAGCTTGATTTGTAACCATCGCTGCATACATCGCAGAGGAATGTGAATTCGAATCCTGCGTCCGTACTTCCGTCTTGATAATTTTTTGTGAATGCTTTCAGCATGTGTTGTCGCCTACCCTTTATTGTTTTTTTTATTTTTTGAATTTTTTGAGTTTTTTGCCGCAAATGGTGCACTTCTCGCTATCGAAGAACTGGGGTTTGCCGCACCTTTTGTCACCGCACGTCTTCATAAGGGACTTGCCGCAGGCATCGCATTTATCCGTGCCGATGAAGGTCTTCGCTTTACAGTAAGGACATTCCACCGTAGACGACCTTCCGCAGCCCGAGCAGCAGGCATCGTTGCGGGTGATCGGCTTGAAACACGTCGGACACTGACACCCGAACGGACCTGCGCTTGAGCATTTGGGGCAGTAGATGCTGTCCCGCTCTATCATCTCGCCGCAATGAATGCAGGGTTGTTTGTATGTAGCCATATTATTCTCTCCACTGCGCGCCACATCCGCCATTCGGAAACCGTATATTTTTCATAGCATCGGTGTACCCAATGCAGGAAAGATCATCGGCTTTCTCTTTGTTTGTGGCTATAGTATTCGTTGTATCTCTATGCGTTATTATTATTCTTTCTCTTATAAGGATTTGATTATTGTTCTATATTTTTTGAATATATAGCTTGCCAAATCAACACATAGGAAGATTTTTAAATATCATTGTCATACTACTATGACAGTCATAGTAATATATGATATATCATACTAAATATGTCAAAAGAGGTGAGACGAATGGAAATGAAAACATCTGCCGATCTGCTCAGAGGGCATACCGATACCGTCGTCCTAAGCGTGTTGCTCAGAGGAGACAGTTACGGGTATGAGATCCACAAGAGCATAATCGACAGACTCGGCGGCGGGTACGAGCTGAAGGAGGCCACACTCTATTCCAGTTACAAACGGCTAGAATCGGAAGGCCACATCGCATCGTACTGGGGCGACGAGACCCTCGGCGGCCGGCGTAAATACTACCGCATCACGGAGAGCGGCAGGGAGCTATTCAGGCAGAACAGGGACGACTGGATGAGAACGCAGACAATACTCAATAAATTACTGGAGGAATGAAAATGAAAGAGAAGATTTACGTTGACCGCTTGTTCGCGGACTACGAAGATACTCCTGAGATAAGGGATTTCAAAGAGGAGATAGCGGGGAATCTCAAGGAGCGCGTCAAAGAACTGAGATCGAAAGGGCTCGGCGAAGAAGAGGCCTTCGAAAAGGCCACCGCCGAGCTCGGGGACATCACGGCCATAGCCGACGATGTGGGAAAGACAAGGCGCAACGAGGCCATCGGCCAAATGTACATGAAAGCAAAAGTACCGATCACGAAAAAGACGGCGGCAGGACTGACGTTCGCCACCGCCCTGCTTCTGCTGGGTGCGGGACTCGGTGTGATCAACTATTTCAGCGAAACGAGCGACATGCTGCTCTATTACATATCGGTCCTTTTGGTGGCTGACGCCGCCGGAACATATGCATATTTCGGATTGACGGGAGAGACCGCCGCACGCTATCCGATGAAGAGCGGGCGCGCCCTGGCATATTACATCATCATCTTCGTCGGCGTTCTGGGAGAAGGACTTGCATCGGTGATGTTCTTCTTTGACGGAATGGAACTGTCCGCCGCGCTCGGGATAGAGTTTGTGCTGGTATTCCCGGCGGTCTGCGCTCTGATATTCATGATCGCAACGGAGACCGACCGTAAGAAACCGTGGTTCAAGGCCATGACCAAACACGAGGCGGAAAAGGAAATGGAATTCTACCATAACTATGTCGATCCTGTGAAGGCGGCAAGGTTCGGCGTGTCAAGCGGAGGGCTGTGGTTCCTGGCTGCGGCGCTGTTCGTCACGCTCTTCTTCATATTCGAATGGCAGCACGCATGGGTGGTGTTCCTTTTCGCGTTCGCCGCACAGATATTCATGGTTGCGACGATATTCGGAAAAAATAATGAAGTTCGAGCATGAAGCGTTCCTCCTTCAAACCCGCGCCGTTCGCGAAAGCGGCGCGGGCCTTTAACAACCCCTTCAACGGAGGGCGCAATCTCTTTCGGCCGATCTTAGAACAAAGAGAGAAATACATACCATTGGATAATGTTAAGAACAGTGGTGAGGGCCGGTGTACGAAAGGCTGCTTGAAAAAGAAACGATACCGGATGAAGCGGCGATCGTCAGACATCTGGGGCGGGAAGCCCACGAATGGCTGATCGCTTTCGAAGACCGTCTGAGAGCAGACTATCAGCTTTCCAGGGAGCTGAGGTTCCCCTTCGGCGGCGGCTACGGCTGGGGCTACAAATACAGCCACGGATCCAGCCACTTGTGTTATGTGTTCTTTGAGAGCGGCGCTTTCACCGTCACGCTGCAGATCGGGGACAAGCAGGTCCCCCTCTTAGAAAGTTCCCTCCCCTCAATGCTGCGTAGAACACAGGATCTGTGGGAAGACCGATACCCCTGCGGCGAACACGGAGGCTGGGTCCATTACAGGCCCATGACGGATGAGGAGTCGTCCGATATAATCAGATTGATCGCGATCCGAAAGAAGCCGTCAACAAAAAAATAAGGGACAGGTGATCCGCCGAACGCTCCCCCCGCCAGACAATCTGCAGGTTCAGTTTTCGAGCCTGAATCTAAAATAATCAGGTAAAAATACGTATTTTTTTCTTTTTTTGCAGATAGATTTATATCCTTTCTATGTAGATTTACATACCCAGTCTCTTAGGAGACGGGAAAGTGTTAGAATGGATGGAAAAGCAATACTCGATGCAATAATCGCATTGATCCTGTACATTGTCTTCGCAATAATTTACTTCATAATTCTTGCGTTCATAATCAAGGTCGGCGCGGAACTTGTTGCAGACGGGGGCGTAAATGCGTCTACCCTCGCAATCGCAGCGGCGATATTATCCGGTGCTACGATCATCGCGGGCGGCGGCCTGATGGATGCATTCAAGAAACCGTGAGTATCAATTACTCTATAGGCTTGAATGAAAACCCTTTTAATTTTTCACTTTATTTTAGTTCTATGGTACCCGATAATAAAGCCGACTGCAATTGTCCCAAGACAGAATGCCCCCGCCACGGCGACTGCAACCAGTGCGTGCCTTACCACCGCGACGTGAAAGGCGACCTGCCGTTCTGCCTGAGGCCGCTGGCGATAAAGAATTGATAACATAGATTGATTAATCATCGTTCCGTTACTCCATCATGTATCTTACCAGGGATGAGGAAGAGATACTCGCCGGAGAAGAGGGCGAGAGCTGCCGGAAGGCCATGGAGCTTGTTGTGGCACTTGGTAAGATATACGGCGCGGAGGACCTTATAGACATAGCTTCAGCGCATCTATCGGGCGCATCTTACAAGACAATAGGGGACGGGGGCCTGAAATATCTCGAGGATATGGCGAACGGGGGGGCCAGAGTGTCTGTCCCGGCAACGCTTAACCCCGTCGGAATGGACAGGGAAAGATGGAAGGAGATGCACATACTTCCGGCGTTTGCGGAGAAACAGCTCAGGATCATAGAGTTATACAAAAAGATGGGAGTGATGGCCACATGCTCCTGCACCCCATATCTGGGGGACAACGTGCCTTCCTTAGGGGAGCACGTGGCGTGGGCGGAATCGTCCGCATTGTCCTTTGTGAATTCATACATCGGCGCCAGGACCAACAGGGAGGGTGGGCCGGGCGCGCTTGCGTCGGCAATAATAGGCAGAACGGCGAATTACGGCCTTCATATCGACGAGAACAGAAGGCCCACCGTCATCATCGAAGCGGAGATCGACGGATCGGTATTCAGCTATTCGATGCTGGGCCAGGCCGTTGGGATGGCCGTCGGGGGCGGGATACCGTATTTCAGAGGCATCGATCCGACGGTGGACGATGCGAAGACCATGTCCGCGGCGATGGCGGCTTCCGGATCCGTTGCGCTGTATCATGTCGAGGGCGTCACGCCGGAGGCCGGGAATTACGATCTCAAGGGACTTGAGACGATATCCATCGGGAAAAAAGAGCTTGAGGGAGCCTATGAGAAGCTGAACACTGCAGACGATGTCCAGCTCATCGCACTCGGTTGTCCCCACCTCAGCAAGAAAGAGATGAGTGATATCGCAGCGTTCCTGAAAGGAAAGAAAAAGAAGAACAGGGACATCGAGATATGGTTCTGCACCTCTTCTAAGATACGCGAGGAATGCGCCGAAGAAGTAAGGATAATGGAAGAATTCGGCCCCGTCCTGGCCGACACATGCATGGTGGTCGCGCCGATCGAAGGCGTATTCAGGAGGACGGGCACCAACTCTGCTAAAGCGGGAAATTATCTGCCCACTTTGTGTTCGCAGGAGGTAGTCTGCAGGGACATCTCGAAACTCATGGAGGTCGTGCTGTGATATTGCACGGAAGGGCGATATCGCCTGGGAAGATTGAAGGAAAGGTCCTGAAGATCGACGGGGCGTTCAGTTTCCTCGGAGGGGTGAACGCATCCACGGGCGATCTCACATCAACGGGAGGCAACATCGCCGGGAAGGTGTTCGTTTTCAGTGCGGGCAAAGGAAGCACCGTCGGTTCATTTGTCATGTACGATCTGATGGTCCACGGCAGAGCACCGGCCGCGATCATAAACAGCTCAGCGGAGACGATAGTCACGACGGGGGCGGTGATATCCTCCATACCGA
>WRKC01000086.1 GCA_009778275.1 Methanomassiliicoccaceae archaeon | reverse complement strand
GTGGTTCCGTCCGGCAGCGTCGGCAGGGAAAAAGCGATGAGGGCCATTGTAAAAAGGCACTTCAACGATTTCGGAACATTCTCCGCTGAAGAGCTGGCGCAGTTCCTTTCCGTAAGGATGCCCGTTGTAAGAAGGACGCTGGCGGACCTTGTGAAGGAGGGATACCTCGTCAAAGGGTTCCTCGTGAGGGACGATCCAACGCTGAGATGGATGCTGAAAGAGGATGCGGATGCGGACATAACCCCGTTCACCGAGACCTTCCTGCTGAACACTCAGGACAATCTGCATGTCTACCTGCGCGAGATGATCAAAAGAGAATGCGGCGCGACCGAGTGCGTGGTGTTCGACGGAACGAAGATCATCGGCAGTTTCTTCGGGAAGATCTCGGCCTCTGGCGCAAAGGTCGAGGGATTCAAAGGCAGCAGCAAAGCATACAGGCAAATGAAGGACGTCGCAAAGTCCGTAGGCGTGAAGATCGAAGAAACGAAGCCACCGGAAGATGAGGACTGGGACGTATCGGAATTCTATCTGAAGACAAATCCCGGGGCGATCTGACTTCGTCAGCGTCCGGTGATCGCGGAGCTGTGGTAAAGGAACTCTTGGGCATATCCAGCGTATCGCCCGAACTTCTTCCTTCCGAATTCCGCCATGGTCCTGTAGCTTCCGCTGACCTCATACATCTCGTTGAGGCAATTCGAGATCCTCGCATCGACGGGGAAGGCCTCAAGGTGCCCGAATCCGAACAACGCCACGCAGTCGGCCACTTTGGGACCGACGCCGTAGATGTCCATCAATCGATCGGTGCAGCCGGCATAATCCATCTCCCCGATCGCTTTCAGATCGATCACTCCTTTCTCGGTATCCTCCGCAAGCCGAATGAACCTTTCCTCGCGGAACCCCAGCCTGCACACCGGCACCTCTTCCCGTTTATCGAGTATCTGCCCCGGTGTCGGGAACGCTCTCCTTTCTCCGAGGTCCCTTCCGAATGTATCGCAGACGGACTCCACCATCTTTGCTATCCTTTTGACATTCACATTCGTTGCGAGGACATAGGTGGCAAGACATTCCCACGGCTCTTGTTTCAGTATCCTCATCCCTGGGCAGGACGAAGAAAGCGAGGCGACGTAAGGGTCCGCATCCGAGATCTCCCTGATGATCCGGGGAAGGTCGTCCCCGCTTCTGAAGTATCTCAGCAGTACGTTCTTGTCGGAACACCCCTCTGTCTCGAAACCTCCGGCGTTCTCGGTAAGCCGGACCACATTTCCCCCGATCACGCCGTTCCAAGAGTTGCCGTTCTTTCTCCATCTGTGGGCCTGCCCGCACCCAAGTGTCGGGTCGAGCGAGACCTCGAGTTCTATCTGCACGCATATGGTTATGATCGGACAGGCTAAAGGATTTGCCATCAGACGTGGGTTTTGAACGGCCGGGGAACTCTGAAATATGCGTAAAGCGTTGAGGGGACATGCGTTTTGGCCCGGCAGGATATCCGAGCGAGGGAAAGACCCCCGAAGGCTCGTTGCGTTATACGAAAGAATTAGGCCTGAATGCTCTTGAGGTCGAGTTCGTGAGGGGCGCCAGGATAACCCAGGAAAGGGCGAAGGCGATAGGAGAGGCGGCAAAAGGCCTCGACATAAGGCTCAGCTGCCATGCGCCGTATTTCGTAAGTTTCAACTCCGAGGAACAGGAGACGAGAGAGAAGAGCATCGGCTGGGTCATGGACACGGTGCATGCGGCGCATGCTTTGGGCGCGTACATAATAGTGATCCATGCGGCATCATACGGAAAGTCCCCCGGCACGGCATTGGGGTCTGTCGTCGAAGGATTAACGAAATGCAAAGACCTGATGGATGACGAGGGGATAAAGGACGTGATCCTCGGCGTGGAGACCATGGGCAAGAAGGGGCAGTTCGGCACGCTCAAAGAGATCGCGGAAGTGATGGACAGCGTGGACGGCGTGAGGCCGGTGCTGGATGTCGCGCATGTTCATGCGCGCGATGTGGGGTGTCTCAGGACGAAAGAGGACATGAAGAGGCTGATAGACGAATTCTTCCCGCTTTGCGGAGAAATAGCGCATCTGCACATCAGCTGCATCAAGTACGGCGAGAGGGGAGAGATATCCCATCTTCCTCTAAGCGCAAAAGACCCAGACATGCAACTTCTGGCAGAGGTGCTTGAAAATTCAAAGCAGGATTGCACGTTCATATGCGAGTCGCCGATGATTGCGAAAGATGCGGTCGTGTTCAGGGACATGTTCCCCGAATACAGGAGAACGTGACCGCAATGCGTCGCATCGTTGATCCGATGCGGTCTTTGTTCTTATCGAAATCGTTTATCGGACAGGTATCTCTGCGGTCGGCATAGTAAAACTTTTTATCCTACGGCTCAATCAACGGTCCCAATGCCACTGTGGCTCAGCGGTAGAGCGGCAGTTTCGTAAACTGTAGGCCGGGGGTTCGATCCCCTCCAGTGGCTCCACACCTATCAGCAGTCGTCTTTCGGGCCGCTTTTGAGAAGATACTTGTTGACGATCTTCACGGCGCAGACATCACCGCACATGGAACAGCCATCCTCTTCTTTTGTACATCCTCTCGACCTGTACCTTCTTGCTTTCTCAGGGTCGATGCATACCTCGAACATGGTGCTCCAATCGAGAGCCTTTCTCGCCTTAGCCATTTTGATGTCCATCTCCATCCCTTTGCCTCTGCAGAGGTCTCCCACGTGAGCCGCTATCTTCGACGCGATGAGCCCCTCTTTCACATCGTCCACATCGGGAAGGGACAGATGCTCTGCCGGCGTAAGGTAGCAAAGGAAGTCCGCACCGTGCTGCGCCGCCACCGCACCGCCGATCGCACCGACGATGTGATCGTATCCCGGGGCGATATCCGTTACAAGAGGCCCGAGGACATAGAACGGAGCGTCGTGGCAAAGTCTTTTCTCCAGCAGCATATTCGTCGGAACCTGGTCCAGCGGAACGTGCCCCGGGCCCTCCACAATGCTTTGGACTCCTGCTTCTCTGCATCTTTTCACCAATTGTCCCAGTGTCATCAATTCTGATAACTGCGCCTGGTCCGATGCATCGCTTATGCATCCGGGACGGAAACCATCGCCGAGGGAAAGGGCAAACTCATAATTCCTGGCCATTTCCAGAAGATAATCGAAGTTCTTGTAGAGGGGGTTCTCCTCCTCGTTGTGCAGTATCCATGCCGTAAGGAATGATCCGCCCCTTGAAACGACATCGGTGATCCTATCGTTCCTTTTGAGCCAAGCGACCGTCTCTTTCGTGATGCCGCAGTGGACGGTCATGAAATCCACACCATCCTTGGCGTGTTTCTCGATCCCGCCGAAGATGTCATCCTCCGTCATATCCACCACCGCATCCTTTCTTGCAGCGGTCAGTCCCGTTTGATAGATGGGTACCGTACCCATCATCATCGGGGCCTTGCCTATGAGCGTCCTTCTGATGTGGTCGATATCTCCTCCGGTGCTAAGGTCCATCACTGCATCCGCCCCGTATTTTATCGCAACCTCCAGTTTCCTGAGCTCGGTTCCCAGATCGTTCATGTCCCTGGACGTACCGAGATTCACATTGACCTTGATGCCCATCCCCTCTCCGATCGCGGACGGTACGGGGTTGTGTATGGGGTTGCATGGCACCACTATCCGCCCAGAGGCTATGCCGTTCCTTACGAACTCTTCACTCACTCCCTCTTTTTCGGCTATTATCTTGGTCAGCGGGCCGGTGCCCCTGCGGGCCTCCTCCATTATGGTGCTCATGCAATCAGGCATCGGTTGTCAATATTTCAGATTTGCCAAAGGTTTCCTTTTTTCCGTTTCAATCCTACTTTAAAGTGGAGCAACAGTCGCGCACGCGTGCGCGCGTATAAATACGCGTAACGCATACACGCACTGTCATTTATCGGAGTTGCGGAAATGGATGGGAAAAAACAGCAGGGACTACGCGAAGAGTATAATGCAGACAGCATAGTCGCACTGAAAGGATTGGAAGCGGTCAGAAAGAGACCGGGAATGTACATAGGCAGCACAGACGGCAGAGGGCTTCATCACCTTGTCTACGAGGTGGTTGACAACGGCATCGATGAAGTGATGGCCGGCTTTGCAAAAAAGGTCAGCGTTTACATAAACGAGGACGGTTCCGTTACCGTCAACGATGACGGAAGAGGCATCCCTGTCGGAATGAACAAGGAAGAAGGCAAAGATGCGTTGGAAATGTGCCTTACGGATCTTCATGCGGGAGGGAAGTTCAACCAGAACGCATACAAGGTAGCGGGCGGACTCCACGGGGTGGGCGTTTCAGTCGTCAACGCTCTGTCCAAGCATCTGACAGCTATCGTTGAAAGGGACGGCAAGATGTACAGGCAGACCTATCATATCGGCATACCCGACGGCCCGGTGGAGACGATAGGTGTTTCGGATAAGACGGGCACGACAATAACTTTCTATCCTGACGACGACATATTTGAGACGACCGTCTTTGACTTTGAGGTCCTTCAGAACAGGTTCAGGAATCAAGCATTCCTCAACAAAGAAGCAACTATCCTTTTTGAGGACAAAAGAACGGGAAGATCTGAAAAATTCCATTATGAAGGCGGGGTATCCGAGTTCGTTCAATATCTCAACAGGTCGAAGACAGCGATCCACAGCCCCCCCATAGCACTCTCCGGAGAGAAGAACGGGGTGATGATAGATATCGCCCTCCAGTACACGGACGGGTACAACGAAGAGATCGATTCCTTTGTCAACACAATATACACTCCGGAAGGAGGGACCCACCTGACCGGGTTCAGGTCGTCCTTGACAAAGACCATCAACGATTACGGCAAGGAGAACGGACTGCTCAAGGACACTACCTTTGAAGGAAGCGACGTCAGAGAGGGGCTCACGGCGATAATCAGCATAAGGATGCCCGAACCGCAGTTCGAGGGGCAGACAAAGTCGAAGCTCGGAAGCAGCATCGCTCAGAAGGCAGTTTCCACGTTCATGAACGAGAAGCTTGCCGAATACTTCCTTGAGAATCCGGCCGTTGCGACCCAGGTGGTCAGGAAAGGAATATCTGCGCTGGAGATAAGGGCGGCCAAGCAGAAACTGGCCGAGACGATGAGGAGGAAGACCGCATTCGGATCGAGCACACTCCCCGGAAAACTCGCTGACTGTTCTGAGAAGGATCCGGCAAAATGCGAGTTGTACATTGTGGAAGGCGAATCCGCAGGCGGAAGCGCAAAACAAGGAAGAGACCGTGCATTCCAGGCGATCCTTCCTTTGCGCGGAAAGATCCTGAATGTGGAAAAGGCAAGACCGGACAAAATCCTTGACAGCGAGGAGATAAGGAACCTGATGATAGCTATCGGCGGCGGGCTCGGGACAGAGTTCGATCTTGCCAAGATAAGATATCACAGCATAGTGATAATGACCGACGCGGACGTTGACGGGGCGCACATAGGAACGCTTCTCCTCACGTTATTCTACAGGCAGATGAGGCCGCTGATCGAGAACGGCCACGTTTTCCTGGCGATGCCGCCTTTGTACAGGGTTTCCAAAGGGAAGAAAGAGATCTACGCCTACAATAACGAAGAGATGGCAAAGGCCATGGAAGAACTGGGAACGGGTGCCAACGTAAGCAGGTACAAGGGTCTCGGAGAGATGAACCCCACGCAGTTGTGGGAGACGACCATGGATCCGGAGACCAGATTGATGAAGAGGGTCGAGATAGAGGACGCGATGCTCGCCGACCAGCTGTTCTCAATACTGATGGGCGACGATGTTGAGCCGAGAAGAGAGTTCATAATCGAACATGCTCACGAAGTGATCAACCTGGACGTGTGATATCATGGAAGAGAAAAAGAAGATCATACCCCAGAGCATCGAGAAGGAGATGAAGAGGGCGTACATCGATTACTCGATGAGCGTCATTGTTGGGCGCGCCCTTCCGGACATAAGAGATGGGCTGAAACCAGTCCACAGGAAGATACTGTATGCGATGTCCGAGCTCGGCCTGCCGCATAACAGGCCGCACAAGAAATCCGCAAGAGTAGTGGGAGAAGTGCTGGGTAAGTATCACCCGCACGGTGATTCCGCCGCCTATGAGTCAATGGTAAGGATGGCGCAGCCGTTCTCCCTCAGATATCCGCTGGTGGACGGTCAGGGGAACTTCGGGTCGGTGGACGGGGACTCCCCCGCTGCGATGCGTTACACAGAGGCCCGTCTGTCCAAGATATCGGGCGACCTCCTCGCCGACCTGGACAAGGACACGGTGGATTTCGTGGACAACTTCGACGGTTCGCTGAAAGAGCCGAGCGTCCTTCCGGCAAAGTTCCCGAACCTTTTGGTGAACGGCTCCGACGGGATAGCGGTGGGAATGGCGACCAAGATGCCGCCGCATAATCTCTCGGAGGTATGCGATGCGATCATCCACTCGATCGATAACCCGGAAGCGGACGTCTATGACCTGATGAGGTTCGTCAAAGGGCCGGATTTCCCTACGGGAGGAACGGTCTACGGTCTCGGAGGGATAGTATCAGCGTACACCACCGGCAGAGGGAAGATAAAGATCAGGGCGAACACCCATTTCGAGGACATCGGGAACGGCAAGAGCAGCATAATCATAGATGAGCTGCCGTATCAGGTGAACAAGGCCGCGCTCATTGAGACGATAGCAGAGCACGTCAAGAACAAAGTGCTTGAGGACATAACCGACCTGAGGGATGAATCCGACAGGAACGGAATGAGGGTGGTCATCGAGCTTCACAGGGACGCGATCGACAACGTGGTCCTTGAGAACCTTTTCAAAAGGACGCAGATGGAGATCACCTACGGAATAATCAATCTCGCACTAGTGAACAACAAACCGACCCTGCTTACGCTGAAGGACATAATCGGCAACTACATCGGATACAGGGCGGAAGTGGTCGTCCGCAGGACGAGGTACGAACTTGAGCAGGCGGAGAAACGCTACCATATTTTGGAAGGGCTGATGAAAGCCCTCAATATGCTGGATGAGACGATAGCCCTGATCCGTGCATCAAAGGACCCAGCGGAGGCAAATGAGGGGTTGCGCGGTCTTCTCGGAATAGACGAGGAACAGGCGAAGGCCATATTGGACATGAGGCTGCAGAAGCTGACCGGCCTTGAGATAGAGGCTCTTAAGGAAGAATACGAGCAGCTCGGTCTGCTGATGAAGGACCTACGCGACATACTTGACAACCAGGGCAGGGTCCTTGCGATTATCAAGGATGAACTGAAAGAGATGAAGGAGTCATACGGGGACGAACGCAGAACGGCCATCAACGAGAACGCCTTGGACATCGACGAGGAGGATCTCATCCCGATCGAGGAGGTGGTGATAACCATCTCCGCCGACAATTACATCAAAAGGATACCGCTCAGCACGTACAGGCAGCAGGCAAGAGGGGGAGTGGGATTGATAGGTATGCAGACCAAAGAGGAGGACTACGTTTCAAGCATGTTCATCTGCTCCTCCCATGACTATCTGATGTTCATCACGAACCACGGGAGGCTGCACTGGCTCAAGGGATACAGGGTCCCAGAGGGGAGCAGGCAGTCCAAAGGGAAACCGATCGTCAACCTCCTTCCGGATCTGGAGCCGAAGGAGATGGTCGTGAATACCATATGCGTCCACGACTTCCCCGAAGATCAGTATCTGGCCTTCTGTACGAAGAACGGGCTGCTGAAGAAGACGAGCCTCAGCGCATACAGGAACGTAAGGTCGAAAGGCATCAAGGCGATAAAGTTCGAGGAGGGCGACGAACTGATAGAGACATCCATCACCGAAGAGGAGGATCAGATCATCCTCGCCACCAGGAACGGCCAGGCGGTGAGGTTCAGGGAGTCGAATGTCCGGCCTACGGGAAGAGATACCATGGGCGTCATAGGAATGACCCTCAGCGGGGACGATTCGGTCGTTTCCATGGCGGTCGTGCGTTCCGAGGATAAGCTCTTGACGGTCACCGAGAACGGATACGGCAAGATATCGGACGTTAACGATTACAGGCAGACGAACCGCGGGGCAAAGGGCGTCATCACGATAAAGACGGACGAAAGGAACGGCAAAGTGGTGTCGGTGAGGAAAGTTGCCGGCGGGGATCAACTCATGGTGACCAGCGAGCATGGAAAAATGATACGCATGAACGTCGACGAGATAAGAGAGACCGGCCGCAACGCGAAAGGCGTTCGTATCATGGACATGAGGAACGGCGACAAAATAGCGGCCGTCCAGCCGATAATCCCCGATGAGGAGGAGGAATGAGTCAGCCGATAAGGAAATGGACGATGATCACGGCCGCAGCGGCAGTGGCCGCGGGAATATCTGCCGTAATGGCAGTGTTCTCGGTCATAGGGGGGAACATGATCCTGGCCGTCATCTCCGGGATCTCCATGGTCCTTCTAGCCGCGAGCTCATTCTTAGCCTGGACCATACGGTCGAAAATATCCGAGATGGAGCAGGCCGATGAAGAGGTCAGGTGTCTGAAACTGAAAACGCCGGGCATCGAGAGGCGCGAGGAAGAGATAGTGCCAAAAGGAAAGATGCCGAAAGAATGATGCATAAAGGTCATGTTCGAGCATGACCCTATTCGAAAACAACGCATAAAGAGATCCAAGGACCAAGGAGAAAAAATGAGCGATAGGGTTGCTATCCGTATATTCGATGATGAACAGGTCCGTTCCGTTTGGGACGATAAAGGCAAACGACAACTCTACTCTGTTGTTGATGTCATAGCAGCTTTGACGGGAAGTGATAACCCACGTCATTATTGGACAGTGCTGAAACGCCGTCTGAAAGAAGACGGAAATGAAACGGTCACAAATTGTGAGCGTTTGAAACTCCCTGCCGCCGATGGGAAAATGCGCGAGACAGATGTCGCCGATACCGAGGGGATCCTGCGCATTGTACAGCACATACCGAGTAAACGTGCCGACGAGTTCAAAAGATGGCTATCCAAGAATGAGCAATATGCGATCGACGAGCAAAGCAAGAAAAGGGCAAAGCAATTGTTCGACACCGGAGCGATAGATGAGGTCGAGGTGGGGACGGTAAACGGATTGAAACAGATTCACAAATACATCTTCGGCGGACTCTATTCATTTGCGGGTCAGGTTCGCGAGCAGAACATAAGCAAAGGCGCATTCAAATTCGCGAGCGCATTGTTTTTGCTGGAGAATCTGGCAGAAATAGAAAAGATGCCAGAAACGACATTTGATGATATTGCCGCTAAATATGTTGAAATGAACGTCGCGCACCCATTCCTGGAAGGCAACGGCAGAAGTACGAGGATATGTCTAGACCTCATTCTGAAAAAGAACCTGAAAAAATGCGTGGACTGGCAAAGGATCAGCAAACATGATTATCTTTTCGCGATGCAGAGAAGCCCGCACGATGACACCGAGATAAAACGACTTTTATGTGCCGCACTGACAGATAAAATCGATGACCGTGAAATGTTCATGAAAGGAATCGAGCAATCCTATCTCTATGAGGAACCAGACGAATAACCGAATGTGATCGAGATCCAATTCTTTTCAGGAAACTTTATAATAGAAAACCTGCGATAGGGGGAAGTACGCCGTGGTAACTCAGTTGGGAGAGTGCATGACTGAAGATCATGAAGTCGCTGGTTCGAGCCCGGCTCACGGCACCATACATTCTTTTTAAATGAAACGGATACGTCTGTCGTATTCAACCCCTGGAGGGCATCCTTTGGAATCCGATAAGATATTCATCGACATAAGGACAAGCGAACTTACGCTTATGCAGGTCCTGAAGGAGATAAAAAGGATACAGGATGAGAATCCGGATTATGAGATATTCCTCGACGGCGATGCGCACGCCATTGCGGGAAGGATAAGGGTAAGGAGAGACCAATGACAAAGGGAAGGGTGACCATCGCTCTCTACAACTCATACGACCCGAACAAGTTCAGGGAGCCGCACAGGAGGGTGATAGCGAGGACCGGAGGTCTGGCGATGGCATACGATATGAATCTGGCTCTTTTCGGGTTCCCGATCCCGGAGGACGTGAGGACGCCGGTGGAGATAGCGGAATGGGTGGCCGGGACGACCAGCATAGGGGGCCACGGGGATTATTTCACGGAACTCGCCGAGAAAGGAAGATTCGGCAGATTCCCGTACCCGTCAAAGGGATTCCCGCCGCAGCTCGGAGAACCCGTACTCACCACAAGCAAACCCGACGCGAAGAAAAGGACAAGCGTAACAGAGGTTGCGGACATGATAAAGGAGGGGAAGAGCGTGCTGCTCGTCTTCGGCATCGGCCCTCACGGTGTGCCGAAAGATATCGCCGCGATACCGAAGTACCACATGGACGTTACAGGCGGCGGGTTCTCGCTTGAGACATGCACGGCCCTGGGAGCGGTCTGCGGCGCCATAAGGTCCAAACTCGATCAGTAATTCTCATACAGGATGTTGCTGGGTCCAAAAAGGACGCCATTGCCCTTCTCGACCCTGCCTATGATGTCGGCGTTCTTATATTTCTTAACGATCTCCGTTGCGTCCGCTTCCGGCAGGATGATCATGAAACCCATACTCATGTTGAATGTCTGGTACATCTCTTTTTCTTCGACATCTCCGAGTTCCTGAATGATCCCGAATATCGGGGCGGGGGCAACAGGATCGTCAATGACATATCTCAAACCTTTTCTCATGCGCAGGATGTTCCTGAGGCCTCCTCCGGTGATATCGACCAATCCGTGGACAGTGCGGTCCCTTGTGATCTCAAGGACCTGCTTCACATAGATCTCCGTCGGCGTGAGCAGTTCCTCCCCGACCGTGCCCGCCAGGCCCTTGATCTTATCCGTCAGTGAGATGTTCGAAGACTCCAGCACCTTCCTGGCCAACGTAAATCCGTTCGAATGCAGGCCGGACGATCTCAGACTCACTATGACATCTCCTTCCTCGCACGTCTCTCCCGTGATGGCGCGCCCTTTCTCGACAAACCCCAAGCACGTTCCGGAAAGATCGATGCCGTTCACCATCTCGGGGAGCACCGCGATCTCGCCGCCGACTATCTCCATGTTCGACATCTCGGCACCTTTCTGCAGCCCGATGCCTATCTCCCTTGTTATGGCGTCGTCCGGCTTGTCTATGGCAATGTAATCGACGAAGGATATGGGTTCGGAGTTGACGCAGATGGTATCGTTGACATTCATAGCGATGCAGTCGATGCCGACGGTGTTCCAGATGCCCAATTCTTTCGCGATCAGAAGCTTCGTTCCCACACCGTCTGTCGCCATAGTGAGGTACAGGTCCCCGAAATCGATCAGGCTTGCAAAGAGCCCCGGAACGCGGACCATCTGGCCCATCCCCTTCCTCTTGAACTTGAGTTCGTCAACAAGAGAGCCTATCGCCCTCGATTTTTCGTCTATGTCGACGCCCGCCTTTGAATAAGTCCATCCTTTAGACATTTGTCCCCATTCGATAATGGGCTCATCCACTTATTAGTTTTCATACAGTTACGTTCATGCAAAATGGTTTATCGGAAAAATCCATCTCCATTCACAATGGCTCTGCACGACCGATGGGTCCAGGAAAGGAAGCACGAACACTATTACAAGTTGGCAAAGAAGCTCAACTACAGATCCAGAGCATCCTTTAAGCTGATGCAGATAGACGATAGGTTCCGCATTTTCAGGGAGGGGGATTCGGTCGTTGACCTGGGGGCATCGCCGGGAGGATGGCTTCAGGTAGCGAAGGAACGCGTCGGCAGCGAAGGAAAGGTCGTGGGTGTGGACCTTCGCTACATAAGACCGCTGGAAGGCGTCACGACTATTATCGGGGACATCACCGAAGACAGCACGATGAGAGAGCTCTTAGAGGTCGTCGGAGGGAAGGTGGATGTCGTGCTCTCGGACATGGCACCGAACATAGGCGGAAGCTACTCAACGGATCACGCAAGGTCGGTGGACCTGTGCATGTACGCTGTCGCGGTCTGCGACAGGATCTTGAAAAAAGGGGGAAAACTTGTTGTGAAGGTGTTCATGGGAGACATGATGGATTCTCTCTTGAAAGAATTGGAGCCCAGGTTCTCGTCCGTGAAGGTCCATTCCCCAGCGGCATCGAGGGACACTTCTTCTGAAATGTACATCATTTCCAAAGGCTTCCTCGCTTCGAGGAATGTCAAACCCAAAGAGATGGATGAAGAGGAGAAGAGACCGGAATTCACATCCAAAGGCGGAAATATCTGATCAGTCCCAGAAACGTTTGGTCTTGGCGTAAAGGACCTCTGCGTCCATTATGTCGCGGAGGAAATCGTCTTCGTCGGTATGCATACCCCTCAGGATCCTTGATGCGCTGTCCGGCCCGATGCCTCTTCCGGCCAGTACGATGGCGGCCTTTTTTCCGTACTCATTGACAAGGTTTGCGTTTCGCGATACCCTCAGGGCCTCTTTCTTATCTTGTTCATTGCGATCTTTCATCCTGATGCTTTTGATGCTTTCTTTTTCGTACCCTTTGAGCAGGGCGATCATGTTCCCTTCGCATCTGGAACATTTGAAACGCTGAGGGGCATCGCTCACCCTTACCCTCCATTGGCTGAGGCAGTTCAGGCACGATGCGTGCAGGACCTCCTCTTCCAGCCTCTTCTTGAGCGCCATCAGTATCGTATGGTCAGCCCTCCTGGGCTGCATGAGCTCTTTGGATCTCACGACCCCCTCGTGGCCTATGCGGGAGATACCGCAGGTCTCCATTTTGATGCTGCCTTCAGACAGCATCTTGACCACCAGTTCGGTGTTGCCGATGTCCAGGTCCTCCCAGAGCACCATTCTGATCGCTTCGTTGTATGCGGGAGTGTCCTTAAGGAGGTCGAAAAGACGGTTGAAATTAATGTAACGGTGGTCCGCCCCTTTCTCGATGATGCCGAACTTCTTGGCGACGTGCACGAAGCGCCATTTAAGATATGTAGAATTGACGACCGTGATCCTGGCCAAAGCAGCTATCGTTCCGGGAACAATGGATCTGAATGTCTCCTCCAGAAGTTTTCTGTCGACGCTCCTTGGCAGTTCAAGGATGACCCTGTAGGGGTCGGTCGATACGCCGATGCTTTCCCCGAGGCGTGCGGTGAGAAGGGCCGAATATATCTTTCCGATGGTTTCGTTGACCCTGCTCCCGAAACAGCAGTTCAGTATCGCCAGCCTGTCCCCGGTCTCGAGGACCACAGTCTCGTCGGTGGGTACAGGCCATCTTTCTTTCTGTTCATGGACGTATTCGGTCACCCTTTTGTAACAATTCTCATCGCCTGGGTATCTCTCAAGGTTCATCTTGCGGCGCATCCTTCCCACTTCCATGGCGACCTCGAAGGGAACCGGTATATCGGAACCCGCCCAAGAGGGGACCGACCCCACATCCCTCGCTTCTTCGACAAGGAGCTCGTCCTCTCCCATTTCGATGATCCTCCATGTTCTGCCTTTTGCTATGAACATGGCATATTGCTCCGCGAAAGAAGCCACGAAACTCTCATCCAAGGTTCCGATGATCCCTCTGGTGGTGATATTCCTGATGAGGTATGTTCTTTCGTCCGGGATCATTGATATGTTGTCGTAGAAATACTGCATTCCCTTCTTCGAGCGCCTGAATCCGTTCTCGTCCTCAAAAACAAGTTTTATCGATTTCAGCTGTTCGAGCACATCGCCCAT
>WRKC01000085.1 GCA_009778275.1 Methanomassiliicoccaceae archaeon | reverse complement strand
TTTTTTTATCTGATATTAAAACCGTCTGTATTTTGGGCCGGACCTCCTGTATCGTGAACACGATCGCATCGAGTGACCTTTTTATAAAATCCCGATGATAATGGCTCGATTCGAATGGATATTGAACAGAGAATGGCCGCGATAACCAGGAACGCCGAGGAACTTGTAACAAAGGAAGAGCTGAGAGATCTTCTTTCAAAGAATGAGACACCCAGAGCGTATATCGGTTTCGAGCCATCCGGCCTTGTTCACCTGGGATGGGCGCTGGTGACATCCAAGATAAAGGACCTTGCCGAGGCGGGGTTCGATGTGATAGTATTCTGGGCAGACTGGCATGCCTACATAAATGATAAACTCGGAGGGAACCTCGAGAATATCAGAGTATGTGCGAAATACATGGAGGATTGTTTCAGGGCACTCGGCGTTCCGGAGAAAGGTGTAAGGTTCGTCTACGCGAGCGAGATACTCAGCGATATAGAATACTGGGAAAAAGTGATAAAGGTCGCCAAGGTGACCACACTCTCCAGAGTAAAAAGGGCGATGACGATAATGGGCAGGTCCGAGGACGAGGCCGAAGTGGATTTCTCGAAGCTAATATACCCTATATTGCAGGCGACAGATATCTTCTGCATGGACATCGACCTCGCCTATGCGGGGATGGATCAGAGGAGAGCGCACATGCTCGCCAGGGATGCCGCCGAAAAACTCGGGTGGAAGAAACCCGTCGCGCTCCACACCCCCCTCCTGCCCGGTCTGAAGGGAGGGGACAGGATGGACCCCGCCGCATTCAAGATGTCGAAAAGCGATCCGAGCAGCAGCATAAACATCCACGATGACGATGAGGCGATACGGAGCAAAATGAAGAAAGCGTTCTGTCCTCCGGAGAAGGAGAAGGAAGGCGAGAACCCTGTCCTCATGCTTTGCAAATATGTCATTTTCCCCCGTCTAGGCAGAATGGATATATCCAGGCCCGAGAAGTACGGCGGAGACCTGTCTTTCACAAGCTATGACGGCCTGACCGAATCATACTTTTCGGGCTTGCTATTCCCGCTCGATCTGAAGAACGGTGCCGCCGACTCTCTGATAAAGATATTGGGTCCTGTGAGGGAATATTTCCAGAGACACCCGGACAATTACGCTGCGATGAGAGGGATATTCGACCAAATGGAAAAGCTCAGGTAATGTCCTCGCGCATACCTTTCTTTATTTCCCTAAAGTCGTCCATCGTTCTCTGCATGCACATGTGGAGCATTGCTTCCGCATCCCCGATCCCGGAGAGTCCCGCCGCGCCGCCGTGGCCTCCGCCATCGGTATCCGTCTCTTTACCTATCCCGCTGACGATGTTGCCGAGGTGTATCCCTTTCCTGACGACCTCCTGGGTCGCCCTGCCGCTTATCCTGAATTCCTCGTCCCTCTGGGACCCTACGAAGGCCACGTCCGCCCCCGCCATCAGGAGCGACCTGCTGGACGATGCTTCGAAACTTCCTCCGGATGCGGTCGAGACGATCATATCTCCGACGTAATCGAACTTCGCTCTGCCCACGGCCTTCATGACGGCGATCCTTTCGGACATGGTCGTCTGTGTTCTGGTCAGATCGAACACTTCATCCATGTGTATGCCTTTGCTCTCAAGCAGGTCCGCGAAGGTCCTCATCATTTCGGGTTTGGAGTACTGGAAGTGGCCGCTGTCCGTGAGCATTCCGCCCATCAGGGCAATGGCCGCTTCTCGGGGTATCTCGATACCGAGGGATTCGATCATCTGCTTGATTATCTCGCAGCAGGACACCTTTGTGTGATCACAATAGAAACGCACATTCTCCCATTTGCCTGTGGGCGTGTGGTGGTCGATCACCACGCTCCCTTCCGGTACCGACCGGACCAACGGCTTCAACTGCTCGGGGGAGGAGGTATCCACGACAACTACCAGATCGTATCTGGATAGATCGCATTGTTCGAGGATGCTGATGTTCAGCTTCTCCGCGGCCAGGCTGGCGACCCTGTCGACGCCGCCTGGCGCGAAGATATCTCCTTTGGGGAAACAGACAGAGATGGCGAAGGCTGAGCCTATGGCGTCCATGTCCGCGTTCCCGTGGACCAGGATGATCTTGTTCTCTGCCTTCAGCAACTCTGCTGTTTCCTTTATCATCTCTTTTTACCTTTGCTAGAGATGGCCCTCGCCATCTTCCCGGCCTTTGTCTGACCTAATCCCGTAAGCAGGATGTCCGATTTGTACAGCCTGACGGTGATGAGTACTATAACTAGGGTGAACACTACCAGATATACAAGGCCTTCCAATACCAACGTCAGGTCTCCGAACATCAGGTTGTTCATCACCATCATCGGATGCGAGAATGGTATGGCGAACAGGATCGCTTTCATCACCGCGGGGAGGCTGCCCCAGCTGACGAACATCGTTACGAACATCGGGATCATGGCAAGGACGCTGATGGGCAGCATCATCGTCTGCGCCGCCTTGTAGTTCTTTGTGAACGCGCCTAGTATCATGCACATCCCGAGGGCGCAGAATATCGCCAGGAAGATCATTACAGCAATGATCCCCCAATCCGTCACGCCTAGGCTGAGGCCATAGTCCGCGAGATTGACCCCGTTTGCGGAACTTGTGATCCCTCCGACGTAGAAGGACATTCCGATCAGGTAGGCCAAGCCGTATACCAGCCCCACTATCGCAGATGCGAGCAGTTTGCCGCCCACGATGGTGGTCCTCGTCACAGGCATTGTAAGAAGGGTCTCAAGTGTCTTGTTCTCCTTCTCGCTTCCCATCGAAGAGATGACCATGTTCCCGATGACCATGATGATCATCATGATCACGATCGGGACCATCATCGTCTGGCTCATGATAGATGATGATATTTCGATGGGAGTCACGCCTTCGTAGACATTTCCTTTGATGTATGTGTATTGGGGCGCGGAGACCTGATCGATGGGATTAAGCATGAATTCGGCCGGTGCGGGCCCGGTGATATCTGAGACCAGCTCTACCGAGATGCAGTTGGATACCCATGGGACGATGGTCGACGATATCAACGTCGAAGCTGTTCCCAAAAGCCCGCTGTTCGAGAAGATGTAGTATTCCTCGATCGTTGTCTGTATCTGGCTGTCAATGCTCAGAGTAAAGCCTTCCACTATTCCGAAGGCGCTGCTCAGTCCTTTATCGAGCATTTCCTTTGCTATCTGTTCGTTATCTCCGAAAGGGCTGTCCAGCATGATGATGTATTCGGACGCCTCCTCCGGGGTAAGGTTGTATGCGGCCTCATAGAAATCGTATATGGAATCGATAGCGAATTCCGACCAATATCCTCCCTCGTCGCCGTTGACGATGCCTATCTTTGAGGCGGAGGTCACGTCGTTCATCGCGCCGCCGATCATGGTCCCGACCCCCATGAATATGACCACCATGACGATAACGGATATTATCGCCCCCGGGGTCAGAAGCTCCCTGAGCTCTTTTTTTGTGAGATTCAGAAGATGATTCATCCTTTCACCGCCTTTACGAATACCTCTTCCAGGTTTGCGGCGTTATACTCTTTCTTAAGGTCTTCCGGCGCGCCGGTCAGAACGATGCGTCCTTCGTTGATCATGGCGATCCTGTCGCAGAGCATGTCCACTTCGAACATGTTGTGTGATGACAGCAGGACGGTGACCCCCCCTTTCGTGATGTTCTTGATGATCTCTCTGGTCTCGTAGGCGTTGATGACATCCAATCCTGATGTGACCTCGTCCATTATCGCTATTCTGGGAGAAGGCATTACCGCTCTTGCGATCAGAAGCCTTCTTGCCATTCCTTTGCTGTATGTATCTATCTTCGAGTCTATCCGGTCGCCGAGGTCGGCAAGTTCGATACCTTTGCTGACCATTCTTTCGAATTCCTCGCCGTCTGCGAAGAATCCGGCCATGAACTTCAGATAAGCTCTGCCGGTAAGTCCTCTGTACGCTCCCGCATCCTCGGGAAGATAGCTGATGACCTTCCTGACCGCATCCGAATCCCCTGAGACGTCGTGGCCGCATACGGTGATGCTTCCCCCCGTCAGTCTCAGAAGAGTGGATATCATACGGAGCGTGGTGGTCTTACCGGAGCCGTTCGGGCCTATCAGACCGAAGACCTCTCCCTCCTTCACGGAGAAGCTGATCCCTTTGACCGCTTCGACCTCGCCGTACGTTTTTCTAACATTGTTTACAATAAGTGTGTCTTCCACATATACCCCTTCTTTTATTTTTCGAATATCTCCTCTATACTCTTTCCGAAAAGGTTTGACAATCTGAAGGCGAGCTTGAGGGAAGGGTCGTACTTCCCGTTCTCTATGGCGATTATCGTCTGTCTAGATACTCCAAGCGCTTTGGCCAAATCCTCTTGGGTCATGTCTGCCATTGCCCTCATGATCTTGATGTTATTTTTCATTTCCTTATCCGTCTTTCTGCATCCCTCTGTTAACGGTTATGTAGGATATAGAATATGTTATCACCATGAGTATGCCGACAAGGAGCAGCGCTATCCCCGTATTGTATCCCCAACCAGGATTCTCGCCTCCGTAAACGAAGAACAGGAAGGCCCCTGCTAAGAAGATCTGCGGCACCACAATGATATATGCAAAAAAGGCGGACCTGTGAGCGATGCTGCGTGCCCGCTCGTCTTCCACCTCTCCTTTTGATTTGATCTTCCTCGATGCGACAACAAAGAATGCGGCGGTACATCCGCAGACCGCGCCCAACCACATAGGTAAGCTTATCGTCGTGGCAATGACGAATGCCGCCCCGAAGACAATGAATAGCTCTAGAATAAGGTAGCCCGAATAGATAAGAGTGATTTTACTCATGTAAAGTTATATTTACTTTTTGTAAATAAACCTTTACATCAATTAAGGTTTTGTAAAGTGTGTTTATTGAAGATGTTTATTCCTGGCCGACCGCTTTGTTGATCGTCTCCTGAAGAGACTCGTACTTCTCGCGGAGCGTCTTTTCTTGGCGGTCAAGGCCTTTGATCCTTATCTCAAGCGTCTCTATCGACTCGTCAATGTCCGCTTTGATCTTCTCCTTGTCATCCACTTTGATAAGGAGCGAGCCGGAGCTTTTGTAGACATCGCCGGTGGCCTTCGTAAGCTCCGCCGATGTCCGCTCCATCTCTTTCTTCTGGGCCTCCATCTGTAATTTCTGGGTCGATACCGCCTGCAGCTGCTGCTGAGTCTGCTGGAACTGTGCTATCTGGTTCTGTAACTGTGGGCTGATATTGTTCATCCGTTCACCTTGTTATTCTGCCTATATCCTCGGTTATCCTTATGCATTCCAGGTATGCGTTCAGCGCCGCCCTCATCGCCGAAGCATCCGAGGCGGTGAGTTCGATCACCCCCGCGCCGTCCTCCAAACGGAGGCAGGCTTTCGTGCGGGGGAGCTCCCTTCCCGCTTCCGGGCTCAGCGCAGATATGATGTCCGGCGCTTCGTCGGACGTCACCCTGATCCATGCCGCGAACATCTCAGTCGGACTTCAGTACCTTCTTCACGTTCGGTCTGTCCTTGAAGAAGATCTTCGATCCGCATTTCTCGCACTGGAGTCCCAGGGCGTTCACGTTCCTTATGGGCTCGTTGCACTTGGCGCATCTGTACATCTGTATCCCTTACCGCTCCGACACCTGCGACAGGTCCCTTTTAGTTTTGGGGCTGTATGCCTCGGCCGCGAACTTCGTATCGCAGTGCCTGCATTCCCAGATCCCGGAACTTATTCTCTTTACGGACATGTGGTGGCAGACGGGGCACTCGTGTCTCGCCTTTTGGTGCGCCTCGATGTTCTTGACCCTGTTGCGGACCACCACTCCGTATCTGGCGCCGAACCTTCCGGCCGTACCTGCTTTTTTTGTTCCTTTTGCCATTGTATCACCCTATGATCTTCCTTATGGCCTTTCCCTTCTCGACGGCCCTGTCAAGGCAGAGGCTGAGTTCGTCGCGTGTGATCGAACCCCTTCCTCCTTTCTGCATGGCCCTGAAGTTGCCCTTGTCGTCCGTGGTGACGGTCAGGCGGGCGGATGAGATCATCTCTTCGTCGAAATTTGGGTCAAGTATTAAATCATTTCCTATTTTGACCGATGTGATCGAAACGGGAGTGCATGTGACTGGGAGAGGTTTGTTCTCGCCCTTCTTGTACTGTTCTCCGGGGATCACCGCAGACCTGAGGGCGCTGACCGCTGCGATGCTGGAAGCGTCGAACAGGTTACCGTCGTAGTCGAGGGCGTAGATGTCAACGAAGCACATCCAAACCTCCTCGCCTGCTGTGATGCAAAGCTGTTTCACATCTATCATCTGGGATTCGCGTATGCCGCGGTCAACGACACGTGCCAGCTCTATAGCGTCCTCTCCCGGGGGTCCGGACTCGAACGAGGCGTGCGCCATGGGTATGAGTTCGGCCCCCATGGTCAGGACGCCGCTGTCCGGCGTGTCTGCGAAGGGGGTACCGGGGACTATCTTCACTCCCGCGATCACCTCGGTCTTTCCGAGTTTGACCCTTGCGGAGCCGTCAGCGCTCTCAACGCACCCGACGGAGATCTGGATATCCCTGATCTCGTCGATGCCTCTGCCGTCCTCCCTCTTGCCGTCCTTCAGAAGGTTCATTATGTGATCCCTTTTGATCTCGGAGATAATGTGCTCACTCATCTTCCCCATCCTCCTTTGATACGGCATAGCGCTTCTTCAGAGCGGTCTTTTGTATCTCATATATCTCATGGCAGGCACCGAAGGCCATGTCAAGAGCTTTATCGAACTCTTTCCTCGTCATGTTCCCGTCCATCTGAAGCAGGACGATCTCGTCCGTAGAGGGAACGATCGCCAGCGGGACATCCGCCTCGCCGTAGTTGTCCTCTTCTTTGTTGAGGTCCAGAAGAACATGTCCGTCCGCCTTGCCGGCGGCTACTGCGGGGATGATGTCCCTCATAGGTATCCCCGCATCGGCAAGCGCCACGGAGGCGGCCGTCAGTCCGGCGCACCTCGTTCCGGCGTTCGCCTGAAGGATCTCGATGTAAACGTCAATGGACGCGCGCGGGTACATTTCGGTAAGGACCACTTTTTCGAGGGCCTCGGCGATTATCTTCGATATCTCGATCGATCTCCTGTCGGGGCCGGGCCTTTTCCTGTCGCTTACCGAGAACGCCTGCATGTTGTATTTGCATTGGATTATCGCCTTTGTGGGGTCCTGCATATGTCTGGGGTGGCATTCTCTCGGCCCGTATACCGCCGCAAGCACCTTGTTCTTTCCTATCTCTAAATAAGCTGAGCCGTCAGCGTTGCTGAGTACTCCCGCTTCAATATGAACAGGCCTGTGTTCGTCGGTTTTCCTGCCGTCGATCCTCATGCCCTTTTTATCAACTAATACCATATCGGTCTGTCCGCTCATCAATACTCCTCCCTGTCGTCTTTTTCCTTCTGCGGGAGCCTGCTTTTAATAAAGTTTTCAACCCTTTCCGTTAGGTTGCCGCTCTGTGCCTCTCTCTCGATCATCTTTATGGCTTCTACCGCGATCTCCGCGTTATCGTTGCCGTCGATCCATATCCTTCCGTTCTGTCCGACGAATATGCGGCAGTCCGTAAGGTTCTTGATCATCTGTATCATCGAACCGCTCTTACCGATCACTCTTGAGACCTTTGAGTGGGGCATCTCTACCAGCTGCCCTCCCTCGATCCTCCTGAGACCGGAATCCTTCATGGTGACCTGTATCTTCTTGCTCTCGTCCACCATCAGCACCTTCAGCATCACAACGTACCCTATGTTGAGATATTTCGAGGTGTCTCCGAACTCCACCTTCCAGGGGACCTCGCTCACATGGAGGGGCGCAGGGTACGGTGCGTTGATGTCCACGAGCCAATTCGAAGGCCCTATGTCCTCAATGATCCCGATCACTGTGTCCCCGGCGGTCGGCATGTATCTTCCCCCGAGGGGAATGACGCCTATCGTGTCGTTGTGCACATTCCTTACGCCTAAAACACCGGCGTATATTTTGCCATTGAGCACGTACGCATTGTTCCCGGCATCCATCCCGCTTTCGTCAAGCAGGTCTCCGGGAACCACGATCGTCCGTGCGGACATGGCGTTTCTTTTTTGCATTTTTATCACTTCTCTTGAATGTTATCTTTTACAGCATTTTAACGGATGCTGTTCCTTTCGTCTTGTGTTTGAGTTTCTCTGTCAACTCAGGGACCATGCCTGCAGGCAGTTCCATCAATCCTATCCACGAACCGTCGGCGGCCCATTCCTCCCTGTCAATGATCCCGTAGTGGATCATGTCGTCGAAGCATCTTCCGTAGTCATCTCCTTTCAGTTTGATGGCGACCCTGCTTTTCTCAAAGCGGATCGGGATCAGGGGGCGGAGCAGTTTCATGGCCTCATCTATCTCTTTCTCGATGGGCCTGAAGGGGTCTACGTGGAACTTCGCTTCTTCCAAAGCGAGTTCTATCCTGACATACGGGTGCGGGAGTTTGGTCTGAGGGTTTATGGCGTTCGCGGCAATGTAGGTGATGACCTGGTTCCTCTTAGCATCCAGCATCTCCTTCCGCTGTTCCGCGGTCATCTGGACCTCGCCCTTTTCGACGATCTTCTTCGCTATCTCCGATATCTCGCTTGTGCCGAAGACCTCTTTGATCTTTTCTTCGGCGGGCCTCGTCCCTTTGCCTGCGTTCTTGAACACTTCCTCTACGGCGAGGAAATCAGCCAGGTCGACCTTCTTGCCCTGTTTGAGCAGGCCCATTACCGCTGGATCCAGAAGTATCTCGAAGGTCTCTCCGTGACTTTCCAGTCTTGCGATGATGGCGTTGTCGAGGTCGACCATGGGATCAGCTGGCTCTTCAGCCCTTCCCTTTCAGTTTGGTGATCTCGGATTCGGAGAGTCTTCTGAATTTCTTTCCTTTTTCAACGACCCCTATCTCCACAGACCCTGCTGAAATCTCATCCTCGATCGCCGCGCCCAAGGCCTTCAGTCCGAGCTTGGCGGCCGCCTCGAACGACAGTCCGTCGGTGAACTCTCTTTCGAAAATGTCCATGACGACCGGCCTTCCGGAACCGATGCTCGTTGCCCTGTACGCAACGAGGGCCCCGGAGGGGTCCGTTTCGAACAGGTGTATCCCGAGGTCATCGACCCCGGCGACCAGCAGGGCCACGCCGAAGGGGCGCCCGCCGCCGTATTGAGTGTAGTTCTGTTTGTAGTCGCAGACGTTCTTGACAAGAAGTTCGACCGCTATGTTCTCTCCGTAGGTGATCTTGTGTCTCTGCGCGTTCCTCCTTGCTTCGTCAATAAGGACCCTGGCATCGGCAACGAGACCGGATGTGGCACATCCGATATAATCGTCAATGTCATAGATCTTCTCTATCGAACCCGGTTCGACGAGCTTGCTGGACAGTCTCTTGTCCACCATAAGGATGACCCCGTTCTTGAATTTCAGTCCGATCGTGGTCGTGCCTTTCTTTACGGCCTCGCGGGCGTATTCCACCTGGAACAATCTTCCGTCGGGGGAGAATACGGTGATCCCCCTGTCATATGCCATTTGTCCTGGTTGCATGTTTTTCTCCCTTTATTCAAAACCCCAAACACACCGCACTATTTATTGGTTTACAGGCGCGCGGATATTAGCGGGAGGGTTTTTTCGGTGCTTTCAGTTCGGGATATGCGCGCCTGATCTTGCGGATCGTGCCGGAGGTGGAGAGGGGGACGGATGGGGGGTCGACCCGCGACATGATGTCGATGGTATTGTCTCTGTCTTTAGGGGCGCACCGCAGCACTGCTTTTCCCGGAACGCATTGAATGATATAGGGGGGGTCCCTCAGGCCGGCTGATCTGAACTCCTTGATCAGGAGCTCCTTGGTCAGTCTGGGCGAGACCTCGAAGACGACATACCTCGACCTTCCCCTTCTGTCTTTCACTACCATCTTGACACGCCATTCTCATTTATGTTGTTTGATCACTCTCATCGTGGTGAACTCGTATTCCGCGCCGCATTTTCCGCAGATCGGTTTGTTCATGTCAACCTCGCCGCCGCATTTGCAGATGAATGTGTCGTCATTCTTTGGTATTACCGCACCGCAGGAGCACATGTTCCCCTTAAGGAACCTCCCGCATACCGGACATCTCGTCCTGTCCGGTTCGCGGACATTCATCTCTTTGTACCCCGCACCGCAGTAGGGGCAGGAACCCGTCGGTTCGGCGCAGGCGTCATGGAATATCCTGCCGCAGGAGCATATCGCGACGCGGTCCTCTTCGATCTCGCCGTAGCAGATCTCGCACTTTCTTTTATCCTCTTTCTCATCCAAAAAAGTTGTAGATTCTCTCTTAGGTTTTCCCTTGAGTCTACCGCGAAGGTCGTATTTTGCTTCCAAATATCCCTGTGCGACGAAAACAATGGCTATCAGTATAACCAACAACAATATCATACCCAGAAGAAAAGCCGTGTTTGCTAGGTCCATAGTGGGGTTAATAAATTTTATCCTTTTAATACTTCTCGGCGTAAGTGAGGGCCCCCCATTGTTAATGCATACGAATTTTTTTTTCTTATGCAATATAGTTACTATTATTGAAGTTGAATTACCGTTAAATGAAATACCTATTTTATCGGTATGAAATTACATCTGGGTCATTTGAAAAACATCTAATATTATTTTTGTAAGAGAAATTTTTTGATTTTTACGAAAAGACTCTTATTCAATGGTTTCTGATATATTAAGTTTTATGTAGTAAGGGCTTTAATAGAGAAAACTATTACTCCCTTTGCTCCAATTAATCAATTGGTATCGGAGGCAAGGATTTGACGAAATCAGCATTAGTTATCGGCGGAGGAATCGCAGGTATACAGGCATCGTTGGATCTTGCGGACAGGGATATACACGTCTATTTGGTGGAGAGACTCCCCACGATAGGCGGCACAATGTCCCGTCTCGACAAGACTTTCCCGACGAATGACTGTTCCGCATGTATCCTCTCACCAAAGATGGCAGACTGTATCGGACATCCGAACATAACGACCCTTACCTACCACGAAGTGTTGAAAGTGGAGGGTAAAGCGGGGGACTTCAAGGTCACACTCAAGAAAAAAGCGAGATACGTTGATCCTTCATCGTGTACCGCATGCGGTGACTGTCTCGCGAAGTGCCCGGCGAAAGGGATATCGGACGAGTTCGAATTCGGTCTAACCACCAGAAGAGCAATATACATACCACATGCGCAGGCAGTGCCGAGGGTCGCTATCATCGATGCGGCCAACTGTAGAATGATACAGAGCGGCAAGTGCGGCGTATGCTCGAAGACATGTCAGAAAAAAGCGATCAACTACGAAGAGAAGGACGAAGAGTTCGAGATCGAAGTAGGCTCCATAATCGCAGCGGCGGGACTCAAGATCTGGAACGCCGCCCTCGCGACGGAATACGGCTACGGCAGGTTCAAGAACGTCGTCACTGCGCTCGAGTTCGAAAGGATCATGTGCGCATCGGGCCCGGCAAGAGGCCACATAACGGTGCCGTCCTCGGGTGAGGAGCCAAAGAAGATCGCTTTCGTCCAGTGCTGCGGCTCAAGATCAGAGAAGGCCGGCTGGAAGAAGTATTGTTCATCTGTGTGCTGCATGTATGCCACAAAGCAGGCCATCATCACAAAAGAGCACCTCAACGTAGAGGAAGATGTATTCTTCATGGACATAAGGTCCTACGGAAAAGAGTTCGAAGCTTATATCGAGAGGGGACAGAAAGAGTATGGAATAAAGATGCACAGAGGTGCGCGTGTTTCAAACGTCGAGGAGGACCCCGAGACGAAGAAGCTCACCGTCAATTTCACGGATTCCAACGGCGACCCCGCATCGGATGAGTACGACATCGTCGTGCTCTCGGTCGGTCTCAACCCTCCGGAAGGAGCGGAGGAGACAGCACGCCTGCTCGGAATAGAGCTCAACGAATACGGCTTCTGCAAGACCTCGGTATTCAACCCCCTCGAGACAACGAGGCAGGGTGTGTTCGTGACGGGAGCGTTCGCTGCCCCGAAGGACATCCCCACATCGGTTGCGGAGGCAAGCGGATCCGCCGGAAAGGCCGGAGCTTTCATTGTTGACAGCAAATTCGTGCCCCGCGCACCGAAGGAGTACCCCCAGGAGAAGGACGTGGAGGGGAAAGAGCCCCGCATCGGAGTATGGGTATGCCACTGCGGCATAAACATCGGATCTGTGGTGGACGTCCCCGCCGTCGCGGAGTACGCAAAGGGTCTTCCGTACGTGGTCATGTCAAAACAGTCGCAGTACGCCTGCGCCCAGGACTGTCTGGAAGAGATATCGAGAGCCATAACCGAGGAGGACCTCAACAGGGTCGTTGTCGCATCATGCACTCCCAGAACGCACGAGCCTCTATTCAGGGAAGCGTGCAGGGACGGCGGGCTGAACAAATACCTGTTCAACATGGCCAACATCCGCGACCAGTGTTCGTGGATCCACATGCATGCGGCAGAGGCAGCCACTGTCAAAGCGAAGGACCTCCTGAGGATGTCCATTGCGAAGGCCGCTCTCCTGGAGCCGCTGGTCGGTTCGGAGATACAGGTCACCAAGGCCGCCGCCGTCATAGGCGGAGGCATAACGGGAATGACCGCTGCCATCGACATCGCCGCGCAGGGAATACCCGTGCACATCTTTGAGAAGAACAAGGAGCTCGGAGGATTCGCGCTCAACTTCCGCCACAAAGAGGACGGCAAGGACGTCGCCGCTTTCGTGAAAGAACTGGTAGCGAAGGTCGAGAGCAACAAGCTGATCAAGGTGCACAAGGGAGCGGTCGTAAAGGACATCCCCGGTTTCGTAGGGAATTTCAAGATCATCGCCGACGGATGCGGCGAGATACCTGTCGGCGCGGTGCTGTTCGCAACCGGTGCGGCCCAGTACAAACCGACTGAATACAACTACGGCACAGACAAGAAGGTCATGACAACCCTTGAGGTCGAAGAGGCCTTGGCGAACGGCAAGTTCGCCGGGAAGAATGTAGCCTTCGTGCAGTGCGTCGGATCCAGGAACAGCGATGTGAAATACTGTTCGCGTGTCTGTTGCGCAGGTGCGCTCCGCAATGCCATCCAGATAAAGATGAAGGACCCCACGGCAAACGTGGCCATCATCCACAAGGATATCAGGACATACGGATTCCGCGAGGAACTTTACAGCAAGGCATCCAGCCTCGGCGTCAAATTCCTCAGGTACTGCGTTGACGACGGAATGCCCGACTTTAACGGAAAGGTTGTGAAGGCCCACGACTCGACCCTCGGAAAGGACATCGAGATCCCGGTCGACACACTCGTGCTCGCAGCCGGAATAGCGCCTCTCCGCGAGGAGAAGGAAGAGATTGCGAAGATGGTGAAGGTCCCGATCAGCAAGGACGGGTTCTTCTTCGAAGCCCACCAGAAGCTCAGGCCGGTGGACTTTGCCACTGAGGG
>WRKC01000084.1 GCA_009778275.1 Methanomassiliicoccaceae archaeon | reverse complement strand
CCCCCCCAATACGATGTCGCATCGATCATCCCGTCAGGTCCAGCGAGAAGTGCACGGCCTTTGAGGAGTGGGTGAGAGAACCCAGGGAGACGATGTCCGCGCATCCGGCATAATCGACGGCATTCTCTTTGGTTATGTTGCCGGAGGCCTCTATCAGAACATTCCCGTTGACGGCTCTGGCCTTCTCCCTCAGTTTCTTTATGTCAGAGGGGGACATATGATCAGCCAGGATGATGTCCGCGCCGCTCTCGGCGGCAAGAATGCCTTCTTCCATGTTCTCCACCTCTATCTCGACCTTCATTCCTTCGGGCACGTCGCGGAAACGGTCCAGAGCGTTAGCCATGCCGCCGCAGGCGAGGATGTGGTTGTCTTTCACAAGGATCATGTCGTAAAGGCCGCTCCTATGAGGCCACCCGCCCCCCAGGGAGATCGCTTTTTTCTCAAAGGGCCTGAATCCCGGAGTGGTCTTCCGCGTCCCGGCGATCATCAGGTGCGGGTCTTTCTCCCTGACCTTCTTTACGATCGAATTCGTTTCCGTCGCTATGCCGCTCATCTTCATCAGGAAGTTGAGTGCGGTCCTTTCTCCGGTAAGTATCCCGCGGAGGGGGCCCTTGATGACCATGACCTTCGTATCCTTCGATACTCTCTCCCCATCGGCCGCCAGCATTTCTGAGGATACTCCGAGCAGCCTGAATATCTCCGCCGCCTCCTCCAACCCGGCGACGACCGCTTCCTCCTCGCAGATGATGCATGCCGTCCCCGGGACGTCCGGGGTGAAGATGTCCGTTGTGATATCCCCCGCCCCTATATCCTCTTCAAGGAACGGCCGCAGGTCCATCTCAAACATCCAGTTCGAATTCCTTCCCCAGCTCGGGAAGGATGACATTGTAGTCCCGAAGATCGTCAAGGAAGAGCTCTCTCGTCTCCGAATGCATCAGAACGATGTTGTCCGGGCTGCATTTCTTTGCGAAATCCACGATGTCATTGTGACCGGCATGCGCCGAGAAATCATATTTCTGAACCTCGCACTCTATCTTCACCATCTCTCCGTCGAGAACGATGCTGCCGGTCTCCAGCAGAAGCCTTCCGTTCGTGTCCTCCGCTTGGTATCCTACCATGAGGATCGCGTTCTTCGGGTTGTTCTTCAACGTTCTCAGATATCCCAGCACCGGGCCTCCGTCGAGCATCCCTCCCGTCGTGACTATGATCTGGCCTTTCGAGGCGTGTTTTCTCATGTTCTCATTCTTCACTTCCCTGAAGGTCTTTCTGGCAGCACGCAGGGAACGCGGGTCCCTGAGATATTCTGGGTAATTCAGGAACAGGTTCGTGACCGATCTCCCCATCCCGTCGACCCACATCTCGTAGCCGAGGTCCTTCAGTATTATCATGATCTCCTGCATCCTTCCGACGGCGAAGCAGGGGACGATGACGGTACCTCCTCTGTCGATCACCTCTTCGATCTTTGCGATGAACGCCTCGATCGTTTCATCTCTCGGAGGGTGGTTCCTTCCGCCGTAGGTGCCTTCGATTATCAGGTTCTTGCACTTGACCGGCCTGGCCCCAAGGACCAGTTTCTGGTTGGCGGTGTGCAGGTCTCCGGTGTACAGTGTGCTGAAATCCTGTTTGAATTCGAACATGGCGGCTCCTGGGATATGCCCGGCCGGATGGAGCGTGATGTCGGTCTTCCCGAGTTCGATGGTGTCTTTGAACATGAAAGGCACCACAAGTTCCATGGTCTTCTCCACATCGTCGGATGTATAGGGCTCGTTGTACCCCTCGGAAATTGCGATCTTCAGGCTGTCGTACAGCATGATCTCCGAGACCTCCGCAGAGAGCGGGGTGGTGAAGACCTCGCAGTTGTCCCTCCCGCAGATGGCGGGGACCATTCCGCAATGATCCAAGTGGCAGTGCGTAAGGAACAGATGATCTATCCTCGGCGGCACGATAGGGTACTCCGGCGGTTTGGTCGGGCTCATGCCGTATTCGACAAGCATGGTCTTTTCACCATCCGCTATGGTCATGCCCATACGGCCGACCGTGTCCGCACCCCCTAGGAATCTAAATTTCATTATCATTGATGGGTATTCTCCTTTGTTCTTTGAATGCCTTCATGGAAGGACTTTTGTGAAAAGAGTGCCGCTTTTCGGCACTCTTCGACAGTGAGTAGTGATGCTATGTCCCAACGGCTTTTGCAGACAACCAAGGTTAGTCAATATCCGTATATTTAGTTTCCTAAAACGTGGGTATGTCGGGAGAAATGCCTATTTCAATGCGAAACTACTAAAATATGTATGCTGGTTATGTAAACATGGCAACTGCTTTGAACAAAGACAAAATCATAGGTGCATTAGGCATAGCCGCAGTAATAGTATTTCTTTTATCATTGATCGCCGCGATCGTCATGAGTGATGATTTCGTCTTCGGAAGCGGAGCTCTGAGCGACCTCTTCCCGGAGCAGGCGTTCGTAGCAGGGTGCGTGGTGGCTGGGATAATAGGAGCACTGTTCGGTCTTTTGATAACATTGGGTAAAGAGGAATCGAAGGTCTTCATCGGCAAGATCAGAGGCGTTCTGATGATCCTGTCGGGCGCAGCACTCGCCGTTCTAGGATTGATGAACGGAGAGTCGTGGACCGTCTACCTGTTCATAGCGCTGATAACCCTGGCGGCGGCATCGGATATTTTCTATAACTGGGTCGCGGACCAGAAGATAATAATGGTCATATCTTTGTTGCTGGCGTTGGCGATAGCGCTCACCGGGATATTGAGCCAGACGGGCGAGAACAATATGATGGGATTCGCGTTCATCATGTTCGTTTCCTTATGGGTGATCTTGGTTGCGGCGATGAGGTTCGCTCCCGTCGTAGAGAAGGAACCGGCCGGGAAAGAGAAGAAAGCAAAGAGCAAAGAGCCCGAGAAGAAGAACGCGCCGAAACCGAAGCCCTATCCCGCAAAGAAAGAGGAGCCGGCCCCTCAGAAGAAGCCGGCGACGGAGAAACCTGTATACAAAGAAAAGGCCAAGGCGGAAGAACCTAAGAAAGAGGAGCCTAAGAAAGAGGAACCGAAACCCGCCCCCGCCGCGGAGGCAAAGGAACAGCCGAAACTAAAGGTCATGAGTTCCAGAGAAGCGGCGGCGGCAAGGGAGGCCCGCAAGAAGGAGGAAGCCGAGGAGGAGATCGCGGCCGCCCCCGCCGCGGAGGTCGTCCAGGCGCCCGTTGCGGAAACCGTGCCCGAAGAAGCGGAGACATATACGGAACCCGAAGAAGAGTACGATGAGGACTTCGAGATCGTGGAAGATACACCGGATGCGCTGCTGAGGAGGGCCACTTGGAACAAAGGCCTCAGATGCAGAAGGGACTACGGAGAGTACCAGATCCCCATAGCATACGTCAAGGCAAAGGTCGCGGTCTATGTGGAGGCCGAAGCAGGGGACACCTCAGGTGACGAAAAGCTCAGGGAGGACGGATGGACCGTTCTCCGTTACTTGGAAAAGGACATCACCGACGGGAAGGACCAGGCAGAGGAGATCAGCAAGGCCGTGAAGGAGAATCTCAGAGCGGAGCGCGCCGCCAAGAAGAAGAAAAGCTCCAAGAAATGATTTATTCACCAAACCCTTTACATTTCTCTTATTTTTAGCACAAGTTTTTAAACGCCGACACACTTAACACACCGGGATGCAAATGGAAGGGAGCGCTCTTCGCCAGTCTTTAGTAAAAGCGGTCGATATGGACAACGAGGTCTACAGCACAAGGATGGCCGCCGTATTCTGTCTTGCGGCATCCGTACTCCTATGGTGGATACCCATCCTGGGTCCGGCGGTCGCCGGATACATCTGCGGAAGGAAAACGGGGTCCATGGCAAAGGGCTTTCTCTGCGCACTGGTATGCGGAGCGGTCCTTCTTGCCGCGGTCTGGGGGCTGTCAGCGCTTGTTCTGGCGCACGGAGGCTACCCGGAGGTTCCGGCGGACGAGGCCGCCGCTTCTTTGACCGGAATAGTCGGCGCGGCCGCCGCTTTTCTTCAGACATTCTTCATGGCGGGGACATCGGACCTGAACTTAACCGGTCTCGGGGTCGTCGCGGTCTTCGGCGGGGTCGGAGGTATCCTGGCAAGGCAGGTGCGCAAGGAGACGGCATATCTTATCGGGCTCGGCGCATCCGGAGGTTCCCCGGGGTCATCCGCCAGATCCATGCGGCTGTACGGCGAGAACAAGGAAATGGGATTCAGATCCTTCGACGACTGCATCGCCTCCCAAAGAATGACCACCAATGAGAACAAGGACTCGAACGCCGGGCAGAAGGACCTGGAAACGGAGAAGAAAAAGGCGCAGGAAGGAAAACCCGTCGCGACCACCGTCCAAACGGTAACGACAACGGTATCAGGCAACTCCGCCGCATCTCAAAGCAAAGCACAGGGTAATCCGTTCTCCGATATCTTGGAGAGGTCCGACCGGAAAAGGGAAGAATAAGGGGCGCACGCTTGCGTGCGCTGAAAATATTTTAATAGCGTCACCTGTTGTCCTTGAAACAGAGGTAAAGACTTGTTCTGTTCCACATGCGGCTCGATGATGTTCCCGAAAGAAGGAGTATACAAATGCAACTCCTGCGGCAACGTCAAGAATATAGGGGGCAAGGCACAGGTCTTCGTGACGGATTCGGAGGACAGGGAGACCACGGTGATAACCGAGAACGTTGCGACCCTTCCCAAGACACGGATAACGTGCCCGGAATGCAGCAACAGCGAGGCGTACTTCGTGATAAGACAGACACGCGCGGCCGATGAACCCGAGACAAGGATATACCGGTGTTGCAGATGCAATCACTCATGGAGAGAGTACTGAGCCTCAGGATGGATGTTGGTGGGTAAATGTTCAAAGCAGAGATAAAATCGGAAACCCTCAAAGGGTTGGTCAATATCATCTCGACACTCATAGACGAGGTAAAATTTACGATCACTCCGGAAGGAATGACGCTTAAGGCGGTCGATCCCGCGCATGTCGCCATGATCGAACTTAAGATCGGAGCAAAGGCTTTCGAATCGTACTCGGCCAGCGTGAAAGAGATAGGTTTGGACCTGGATAAAGTAAAAGCGGTCCTCAAACTGGCGGGCCAGGGCGACGTTGTTTCCATGGAGCAAGATGAGAACAAAGGGAGATTCGTTTTCAGGATAGGGAATCTCACCAGGTCAATGAACCTGGTGGACACTTCAAGCATGAATGATCCGAAGGTCCCGCAGCTGACACTCTCGGCAGGCGCGGTCATGGCAGTTGACCAGTTGCTGAAAGGCATACGCGCGGCGGAGTCGATATCGGACCACATATCCCTTAAAGCGGACCCGGAGTTCTTCGAACTGTCATGCAAAGGAGATACCGACGATGCAAGCCTGAAACTGCTGAAAGGCTCAGACCTGGAGGTCTTGGACGTACAGTCGGAGGTGCACAGTCTGTTCCCCCTCGATTATTTCTCCAATATCTTAAAGGCGATACCTGCCGGAACGAAGGTGAGGGTCGAGCTGGACAACGACTACCCGGTCAAACTGGTGTTCGGGCTGGCCAACGGCGAGGCCAACGTGATATATTTCCTGGCACCCAGGATAGAGAGCGATTGAAGGATTCTCAGAGGTTGCCATGGACTATACGATAGAGGAGCTGGAGAAGAAAGCAAACATTCTCAGATTGGATGTCATAGAGGCCACCGCTTCGGCGGGCTCCGGGCATCCGGGAGGCTCGCTATCGTCGGCAGATCTCATGGCTGCATTGTATTTCGGGGTCATGAGGCACGACCCCGACGACCCCCTGTGGGAAGGGCGCGACCGTTTTATTTTATCGAAAGGTCATGCGGCGCCGGTGCTGTACGCCGCACTTGCGGAATCGGGATATTTCCCGAAAGAGGAACTGCTCACCCTGAGAAAATTGGGTTCCAACCTGCAGGGTCACCCCGTCAAAGGAAAGGTCCCCGGAGTGGAGATGTCCACAGGCTCACTGGGCCAAGGCCTGAGCATGGCATGCGGTATGGCGCTGGCAGGAAAAATGGACAAAAAGGATCACAAGATATTCTGTCTGCTGGGGGACGGAGAGCTCCAAAGCGGACAGAACTGGGAAGCGGCGATGCTTGCCCACCATTACCACCTTAACAACTTGATAGCGTTCGTGGACCGCAACCGTCTGCAGATAACCGGTAACACGGAGAACGCAATGTCCATCGACCCTCTGTCCGATAAATGGAGGGCTTTCGGATGGAACGTACTGATCATCAACGGGCACAGCATGGTGCAGATCCTGGAGGCGTGCGAGAAAGCAAAGATGTCGGAGACGAATCCGACGATGATAATCATGAACACGGTGAAAGGGAAAGGCGTTTCTTTCATGGAGGACAACTACGAATTCCACGGCAAGGCGTCCAAAGCGGACGAGACCGAGAAAGCGCTGAAGGAACTTGGAGGCAGGATATGGACGGAATGAAACTGGCTCAAAGGAACTACTACGGGAAGGCGCTTGCAGAACTTGCGAAAAAGGACCCCAACACCGTCGTGCTAGATGCGGACCTGGCAGATTCAACGAAGACATCGGAGTTCAGAAAGGCCGCACCGGGAAGGTTCATAGAAGTGGGAATAGCGGAACAGAACATGATCGGCGTCGCATCCGGATTGGCGGCATCGGGAAAAACGGTGTTCGCATCCACGTTCGCCGTGTTCGCCAGCGGGAGATGCTGGGAACAGATAAGGCTGGCGGTCGCGTATCCGAAACTCAACGTGAAGATAGTGGCCACCCACAGCGGCATAAGCGTGGGGGAGGACGGTGCGTCGCACCAGGCGCTCGAGGACATAGCGCTGATGAGGGTGCTTCCGAACATGACGGTGATATCCCCCGCGGATGCGTACGAAACGTACGCCGCAACGATGGCGATCGCAAAGTACAACGGCCCGGTGTACATGAGGATGGGCCGCTCGGAGGTCCCCGTTGTAACGGAAAATGACGCAGAGTTCGTTATAGGAAAGGCATCGGTCCTAAGACAAGGGGACGACGTGACGCTTGTCGGGACGGGGCAGATGGTGGCGCTTTGTCTGGAGGCGGCATCGGCCCTCCTCGAGGAAGGCATTGACGCAGAGGTCATCAATATGTCGACGATAAAGCCCTTGGACAAGGGAACTCTCAGGCTGTCCCTGCTGAAGACGGGCTGCTCGGTGACGGCGGAGGAGCACAGCATCATCGGAGGTATGGGAGCGGCAGTGGCGGAATTCCTTTCTCAGGAGATGCCGGTACCCGTTGAAATGGTGGGAACAAAGGATACATTTGGGGAATCAGGGGCCCCGAGCGAGCTGTTCGAGAAATACGGGCTCACTTCGAAAGATATCGAGGAGGCCGCCAAGAGGGCCCTGGAAAGAAAGAAGGAGTTGAAGGGATGAGGATATTCATTGATACGGCAAATCTTGACATGATAAGGGAGATAAACAGCTGGGGGATCCTGGACGGGGTGACGACGAACCCGAGTCTGATAGCGAAGGAAGGCACCGACACCAGGACGAGGGTCAGGGAGATAGCCGAGATCGTGGACGTCCCCATATCGGCCGAGGCAATGTCCCTCGAGGCGGACGGCATGATAAAAGAAGGCCGCGAACTCGCCGCTTTACACCCGAACATCAACGTCAAACTACCCATGTGCATTTCAGCTCTCAAAGCGTCAAAGGTGCTTTCGGGCGAGGGGATCGACGTGAACATGACGCTGATATTCTCGCCACAGCAGGCGCTGCTGGCCGCAAAGGCCGGAGCAAGGTACGTTTCCCCATTCGTCGGACGCCTTGACGATATAGGCCTGTACGGGACCGAGATACTGGGACAGATCGTGAACGTTTTCTCCAACTACGGGTTTGAGACGGAGGTCATCGCGGCCAGCATAAGGAATCCCACGCATGTGCTCGACGCTGCGTCGATGGGATGCGATATCGCGACCATTCCTTACAATGTCCTGCAGCAGATGGTCTCCCATCCGAAAACGGATGAGGGCATACAGAATTTCATCAAGGACTACGAAAAGTCCAAAAAATGACGTGATCGCATGCACGACGCAGTGGTGGTGGGCGGAGGCCCGGCAGGAACCATCACCGCCGGTCTTTTGGCAAAGGATCATGACGTGGTCGTGCTGGAGGAGCACGCTTCATCCGGTCTGCCGCTGCAATGCACCGGGCTGGTAACCCCGGAAGCAATGAGAATATGCGGTGTCAGCCCCGATATCCTGAACAGGATCAGGGGGGCCGATGTGGTATTCCCGGGCGGAGGGGTGCTCGAAGTAAGGGCCAAAGGCATCATGGCCTTTCTGATCGACCGGCCCGACCTTGACAGAAAGCTTGCGGAGAAGGCCGTGGACATGGGTGCGGAGATAAGGTATGGAGTAAAGTATGCCGGCCACAAGGTGTCGGCGGACGGGGTGTCCGTATCGACAAGCGGCGGGGAGGCGGAAGCAAAACTGATCATCGGGGCCGACGGGCAAAACTCCGGAGTAGCGATGTCCCTGGGAAGCAACCTTCCGAAAGAATACGTCCGCGGTATCCAAGCGGACGTAAGGCGCACGTCCGGGCACGAAGAGGTGATGACGCTGAGGATAGGTTCGGAATTCGCGCCGGGCTTCTTCAGCTGGGAGATACCTTTCGAAGATACGGTCAGAGTGGGCCTCTGCATAAGCGCCGGAACGGGCAGCACTCCGAATGAACACCTAAAGAGACTGCTGAAAGCCTCCCGTATAGACGAGGGGGATGTGATATCTAAGCATGCGGGAAAAATACCTCTGGGAGGAAGGCCGAGATCATACGGGGAAAGGACCCTCCTCATAGGCGATGCGGCGGGGCACGTCAAACCCGTCTCCGGCGGAGGACTCTTTCCCATATTCAAGGCGGCACCCATACTGGGAAGGACCGTGAGCGAAAGTCTTCGCGACGGCATTGCGACATCAGGTTATCTTTCCAAATACGAAAAAAGTTGGAAAAAGGAGCTGGGAAAGGAATTTTCGAGAGGATACAAGATAAGGAGGACATTCACCCGCCTCTCGGACAAGGACCTTGAGAAAATATTCACGATAATGGACAGGGACGATATGCGCTCCGTCCTGAACGGCATAGATATCGATAATCCGAGCGGCATAGCATCCCCCATACTGAGGAATCCTCATGTGGGAGTAAGGCTGCTCCCCATTATGCTCAGGGCGATCTTATGAAGATGATGAAACAAGCGGTCATCAGGTCGTCGGAAGCGTCTGACACGATACCGTACCTCATGGAATTGGGGCTGATCGACAGATCGGCGAAGATAAGCAAGGCCGGGGACCGAAGACTGCTCCCCATTACCCCCGGCAGGGAGGGCGAGATGGCCGCAATGGGATACGAACTTGCGGAAGGGCCCGCATATACTGTCGAAAGGAGGAGGCCGCAGGAACGGTTGGCCGAGGAACTATCCGAACTGCCCGATGAGATAGTGGCGGTCCTGCCGATGAGATGGGAGTTCGCGGGGGACGTGGTCATACTGAAGATGGAAGAGGGGTGCCTGCCCTACAAAAAAAGGATAGGAGAGGCGTACGCAAAGATATTGGGTGCGAAGACGGTATGTGCAGACCTGAACGGGATAGCGGGGGAATTCAGAAGACCCAGCACAGAGGTCATTTACGGAATCGACACAGAATCGGTCAGATTGGAGAACGGCATCTTCTACGAGTTCGACGTGAGCAGGATAATGTTCGCGTCCGGGAACGTCGACGAGAGACAGCGCATGAAAGAACAGGACTGCGAAGGGGAGACCGTGGTCGATATGTTCGCGGGCATAGGCTACTTTACGCTCCCGATAGCCAAATTCACCGGGGCAAGGAAGGTGTTCGCCTGCGAGAAGAATCCCGACTCATACAAATATCTGGTCAGGAACATCGTTCGTAATGAGGTATCCGAAAGAACGGTCCCGATCCTGGGGGATAACAGGAACATACCGGGGAAACGGTTCGCGGACAGAGTGATAATGGGTTATGTCCAGACCACCTCCGCCTTCCTGCCCAAAGCACTGGATATTGTGAAGCGGGGCGGGATGATCCATTATCACGATACGTTCTACGTGAAAGAGCACAAGCAGAGGATAGAGGGGATATTCGCATCAACGGGAAGGGATTTTGAGATAGAAGGGATAAAGGAAGTAAAGTCCTTTGCCCCCTCCGTCTCCCATTATGTCGCTGATGTCAGGATATCTTAAACGGATTCTCCGGAGCCGCTCGCGGTCAGCAGAGTGTTCATCGCCTCGCGGTACTTCTCGCCGCTCGCTTCGATCGCAGCCTTGGCAAACGGCGCCAGATAACTTGTGAAATCCCGTTCGTCGTCCGAAAGGTGAATGGGAAGCGCCGCTTTCGGATCCGCCGCAAGGGCGAAAGCCGCCGCGATGCATCTTTGTTTGGAATCCCTTAACGTCTCAGAGGCCATTGTCTTTACCACCAGGTCGCCGCCCCCGACCTTCGCCGCTTTGGCCAGAGTATCAGAGAGTTTGGTCAGCGGCCTCGGCTTCTTGAATTCTGGAAGGCTTGCGACCACATCTGCAGAGATGAATATCTTATAGAAATCGCTGAGTGCCTGCGAAGGAGCGTTCTTCGGTTTTTCCTGTATCTTGTCTGCGATATCTTTCGATGTGTGGAAAGAGATCAGTTCTCTCCAGTGGCCGTCCCACAGGTAGGTAAGGGTCTCCGATGTCTTGCCGTTCTTTATGATGACGGACTCGGACGCGGAGCTCAAGAACAGCTTCAGTGTCTTTTTTTCTTCTTCCGGACCGGAAAGCGCGGATATGAATGAGTCAAGGTCCGAACCGTAGTTCTCAGTTCCTATGACGTATGTGGACACTTCTCCTTTCTTAAGACTGCCCAGCTTTTCTCTTTTTATCGTTTGCAGCAGGGTCCTGTCGTTGATCTCGCCGCGCAGATATCTCTTAAGAAGATCCCCTTCGACCTTCTCCATATCGCTTTCCTTTTCGGAGTGGTAAGGATGTACGACATGCACGTCAATGTCATCCAGAGGTTCGACCGCGCATAATCTGGAGATCAGATATTGTATGGTCGAGACCTCTTTGGCACAGTTCTCGCATATTCTGATGTTCTCATTGAGGGACTTGATCCTGATATCTAGGATCAGCGCATCGGTGTGTCCGCAGTTCAGTCCGTCGTCCTTGAATTCATACGGGGAATCCCAGAAGGCCTCGTAGAGGTAATCCTCCGGCATCTTCGGGGTGTTGGTGCACACCAGCCCGTCCTTGAAGGAATAAAGATGCAGTTTGTTCCTTTTTATGAATGAGTTGTAGTAAAGGAGCCTGATCTTGGGGTCATCGTAGTATTGGCAGCCGATGAGCTTGTCGTTCCCGACGCTTCCTCTGACAACATAAGAGACCTTTTCCCCCGCGATGCTGGCAGTCGCCAGGAGAGGTATCTTCCCGGCGGCGCTGAGGGAAATGGTCCCCGCATAGGCCTTAGCCATGTCGTCGGACCCTCTCGATGCAAACTTAATGAGCGTATCGGGGTCGTTCTTGTATCTGGAGATGCTGTCGATCTCCTTGAACGTTTTGTCAAAAAGGCATTTTCTGCAGTTCCCGGCGCACATCGGCCTCAGCAAAGCTGGGTCATCCGCAAGCTTCCTGGAACGTTCGAGGATCTCCCCCTCAAGTCTTTTGGGCGCCTGCTTGACGCCCCTCATTCTGAGACGTTTCTTCGCTTCCATATTTGGCCCTAATGTAGACCAATCTTAAATAATTGATGAGAGGGCCGTTTTCTTTGTTTTAATAAGTACCAGCATGATAATAATGCATACATATTAAATCTCACAAAACACTCTGGGCAATGTGTTGGACGCAGTCAGGGAGACGGCATCGGATATCCGAGAAATGAAGATAAGGGGGGCGGGAAGGATAGCCCGCGCAGGAGCGGCCGCCATGGGAAAGTTCGCAGAGAACTACTGCGGCGGTTCTTTGGAAGATTTCAAAAAGGACCTAGGTACGGCGAGACAGACGCTGCTGGATTCCAGGCCGACCGCCGTTTCTTTATGGAACGGGGTACAGGCAAGCGTGAGGGACGTACAGAATGCCACATCTCTGGAGGAGGCAAGAGACTCCGTCATACTCAATTCGAGGGCGTTCGGGGAGATGTCGTCGAACGCCGTTGAGACGATAGCGAAGATCGGCTCGAGAATGGTGCGGAAAGGCGATACTCTTCTTACGCACTGCAACAGCAGCGCGGCCCTCGGCGTGATCAAAGAGGCCTGCGCCCAAGGCAAGGACATAAAAGTATACGCAACAGAGACCCGGCCGTGGAGGCAGGGGCTGCTGACCGCGAAGGAACTGTCGGAGGCCGGTGTCGATGTGACGCTGATAGTCGACAGCGCCGTTCGTTTCGTCATGAACAAGGTGGATGCCGTGTTCGTCGGAGCGGACACAGTGACATCCAACGGGACGGTCATCAATAAAATAGGAACATCGCAGCTGGCGCTGGCCGCGGACGAGGCGGGAGTACCTTTCAACGTCTGTGCGGAGTCATACAAGTTCTCTCCGATGACCATGTTCGGAGAGACCGTGATGATAGAGGAAAGGGATCACGGGGAGGTAGCCGACGGAGCGGCGCTGCCGAAAGGCGTCAAGGTATACAATCCCGTGTTCGACAAAACGCCCGCGAAATATATCGACGCAATAATAACGGAAATGGGGGTTCTCTCGCCCGGCGCCGTCTATGAAGTGATGGTCAGACAAATGGGAGAAGGTATATTCAAAAATGGGGATTTCTGATGAAGACATATTCGTATATTCACATAGGAGAGAATATCGACCGCGACGC
>WRKC01000083.1 GCA_009778275.1 Methanomassiliicoccaceae archaeon | reverse complement strand
TTGTACGAGGAGACGTTGTTGTGCTTGATGTCCGCGTTGGGGTTGTATCCCGCGGGCCACGCACTGCCGGATAGCAGAACGCCGAAGGCACCCTCGATGAGGTCACAGGTGACCTCGAGCTTGCCGTCAACGATCTTCACGTTGTAGATGTGACCACAGTAGGCTCTGCGGATACCTCAGACGCAAGTGCCGGGACAACGCTGACGCAGAGCATCACCGCTACCATGGCAAACGCAATTATTCTTTTTTATATATCGATGTAACTCCTTTTTTTGAATTATTTAACGAAAGCAGACCTAATTCGTTCAAAGCTTTACTTCAAAAAGCAAATGCCATTAGAACGGCTCAAAACCAGTGTGTGAAAGGCCCCCCGCAATTAATACTCCTCCAACAACCCCCCCTGCTTCCGTCAAGAGTTTCAAATAAGGTGTAGCATATAAAGTCCTTCTTAATCTACGTTAAATATTTTAGCTATATATCCAGATACAATTTATTTGGTTATATAGAGATACATAATTTTTAGGCCAGCTTGAACCAAAAAAAGAGTTGTCAAGAATGTCCCCGAGATAAAGCTCGCTGACTTTATCTTTAGAACGCTCTTTTCGCCCGGCATAGGCGAAAAGAGCGTCTGGAAATACATAGTGAGGTTTCAAAATGGCATCTAATAAATATATACCAATACAATTCATCATTACGGAACCATAGTTCCAAAAAAATAGAGAGGGATGACAATGGCAGACAAATCAAATGATAAGAAGAACCCATTGACGTCGCTGGTGGGCGGGCTACTGATGACTATCCTGCTGGTCGTGATCGTGCCGGTAGTGATAAGTTTCTTTATTGAGCCGATAGTTGTCGACATGATCGGCGATACGGATCTGAACCTTGCCTTCATACAGCTGACGTCAGGAGCCATAGGCGCGATCGTGATGTTCATCATACTGGTACTGTTCATGCTGCTCTTGGGCGGCGGAGCGATCCTGAGGCGGTTTGGTATCATAGGGATCGCTGGACTGATAATAGCTTATGTCCTGCTTGGGCAGACATGGGGCTGGGTCATACCGGTGATAATTGTATTGATCCTCGGTTTGGTATCATTTTTCCGCGATAAGAAAAAAGGCAAGTGAAAAAACCGTAAACCCAGATAAACCATTTCTTCTTTTATATTTTCAAATCCGCTCGGGGCAGTTTCACTCGTCAGCGAGGTGGAATGAGTTGACCACCGAATGCACCGCCCCTCTGGGCGTGAGCTTACTGCTCATGAGGAAGATCTCCCGGCATATGAAATACCCCGCTTCAAGTTCCTGTTTTTCGGCAAGGAGGTTTGCAAACTCTACGGATGGCGTTCTTATTCTTCCCACGGTCACGTGCGCTTTGAAGGGCTTTTTATCATAATTGATGGATGAAGCCTCAAGCATCCTGTCCAGATCAGAGAGGATATCAGTGAAAGGGTCTTCGATCTCGGCGCCTATCCATATTATATGCGGATTATTGGCGTTGGGGAACACGCCCATCCCCTTCAGGGATACTTTGAAGGATCTGTATTTTTCTAAAGAGATCATACGCGATTCTAATTCTTTGATCTTTTCTTTCTCTACATCACCCAGGAACCTCAGGGTCATATGGATGTTCCTGGGGACGCTTATGCCCTCGATCTCACCGAGCCTTTCCAGAATATCTCTGACCGCCGGTAGTTTAGATATCCCCATCGAGACGAATAGCCTGGTATTTTCCTCTGTAGTTGCGTAGTGTGGCATAAATGGCGTAATAGATTGGTATATAGATATATATAATTTAGCAAATTTATATTTAAACAACCTGTTTTTTTCGGGTGGGCAACACGGTCTTTTCTTCCATTCCAAGGACTTTATTACTGAAAGTGTCAAATAGTTTATCGAGATAGGAAGGCCAAGGATGGACGCCATGGAAGAGTTTGAGAAGACCAAGGATGTGGAGACCTTATTGGGAGACCCAAAGAAGGCCATACTCGCAATGGCGATCCCTACGACGATCGCGCTCTTGGCGCAGTCTGCAAACAATCTTATCGATGCCATGTGGGTCGCCGGGCTCGGAAGGGATGCCCTTGCGGCCGTGGGGATAGTGTTCCCTCTGTTCTTCATAGTGGTGGGGATATGCAACGGTATCGGGATCGGCGCCGCATCCGCTATCGCGAAGAGAATAGGTGCCGAGAACAAGGCTGAAGCGGACAGGACCGCAGCCCATGCGGTGGTGATAATCCTTATCGCAAGCGTGGTGCTGATGGCGGTGTTCATTCCGCTATTGGAACCGATCCTGAGGCTGATAGGGCCCGGCATCTCCGAGGGGACGATGCAGGAGTGCATCAATTACGCCCTTCCCCTGGCGGCCTTTGTTATCGTTTTCATGCTCGTGGGGGTGATATCGAACATCCTGAGATCGGAAGGCGCGGCAAAACGTTCCATGTACATCATCGTTCTGGCTGCCATCATCAATCTGGTGCTCGATCCCTTCTTCATCTATGATTATGGGCTCGGATGGGGGATGACCGGCGCAGCCGTGGCAACAGTGGCGGCGGAGGCCGTGGCACTGTCAGTCATGTTCTATTGGTACTTTATCAAAAAGGACCTGTTCCTTAAGTTCAGGTTCAAAGGGTTCAGGTTCGAATCGCTCATCGTCAAGGACATCTTCAGGGTGGGCATACCAGCCGCGCTTCAGATGATGATCGTGTCTTTCGTTGTTGTGTTGATGAACATGATACTTATTGAGGCAGGCGGGGACGACGGGGTTGCGATTTACTCCGCGGACTGGAGGATCCTCAGCGTTCTCATGATACCTCTGATGGGCATCGCGGCAGGCATAGTGCCGGTCTGCGCCGCTGCATACGGAGCGAATCGTTACGATAAGATCAGGACCGCCTATAGCTATGCAATAAGGATATCAACGCTTCTCATGATCGTGATAACCGCGGTCACGGTGGTATTCGCGCCGCAGATGGCGATGGTCTTCACTTACGACCCGGCCACCGAATATCTGAGGGACGGCATGGCCGAATTCCTGAGGATAGGGGCGTTATTCCTGCCGTTCGTGGCCTTAGGCGCAGCGGCCGAATCTCTGTTCCAGGCACTCGGCATGGGGGTAAGGGCCCTGGTATCGACGATATTCAGGAACTTCCTCCTGATCCCAGTGTGTTACGTTGCGATGCTGACCACCTCCGGCCTGACGTACCTTTGGTGGGGATCAACGTTCTCCGAGATAACCGGGGCTCTCATGGTCGCGGTCTGGGGGTTCATTGTTCTGAGGACCCTTATGAAAGGGTTCGATCCGGAGAAGGGTCTTTCAGGTGCATGAGCGCGGCCATGAGTTCAACGGAACATTATTGCGATGCGAAAGAGACGGTAGCCTCACAACTTTTATGACGCATCCAATCATATCTGTCATTATGCCCCGCGCTTTGGTCGTAGTAGATTACCAGTCGGATTTTGTCACCGGCAGCCTGGGGTCTTCTTATGCCGAGGCGATAGAGCACAACATCGTATCGAAGATCGAAGAACACCTCGGGAGCGGAGCAGAGGTATTCTTCACCATGGACACCCACGGCCGGGACTATCTGGAGACGGACGAGGGGCGCCATATACCGGTGGAACACTGCATCAGGGGGACCCCCGGATGGCTGGTCCACGGAAAAGTGGCAGGATATCAGAACCGAGGAAGGACCATTGAGAAGGGAACGTTTGGAAGTCTGGATATCGTCGGTATGCTGAATGGGTTCGATGAGATAGAGGTCTGCGGAGTGGCGACTAACATATGCGTGATCGCGAACGCGCTGATATTGAAGACCGCATACCCCGATTCGAAAGTTATCGTGGATGCCAACTGCGTCGCGAGCTACGACAAAGACCTCCACCGGAAGGCGTTGGATGTTATGAGGTCCCTTTCTATCGACATCACGGGCGAGTGACGGCCTTGATCAGAACATACCCCATACAGACGCCGCGCCTCTATCTCAGGCAGTTCATGATAACGGATGTTCCCAGAGCATACGACAATTGGATGTCGGACGGCGACGTGGCCGAATTCCTCACATGGGAGCCTCACAGGTCCGTTGAGGAAACGGAGAGGACGATAAGGAATTGGATATTCCTGTATGAGGCGGGGACGATGGATTGGTGTATCACTTTGAAGCATGAGCCGATCGGGAGCATAACTGCCGTGCAGGATTTCCCCGGGAAGGGATACTGCGAACTGGGATACTGCATCGCGAAGGACCACTGGGGAAAAGGGTACATGACGGAGGCGGTGAGGGCAGTCACAGGATACATCTTCCAGAACACCGATTATACGTGGATACAGGCCAGATGCGACTCGGAGAACCATGGTTCCAAAAGATGTCTCGAGAAGTGCAGCTACAGGCACATTGCAGATGTGGAACTCCCGTCCGAGAAACGGAAGGGGGAGATAAGGATCTATCAAATGATGAAGATTGACCGCAGGGACATGATCAGGATGTGATGCTCATGACGAACGAGAATTATCAAAAGTGCCGCACGTGCAGGTTCTGCATCCATTCGGGAGATGATTGGGTATGTTTGTTGAAAGGCCTGCCGACCCTTTTCAACAACACGTGCGAAAGATACAGGCCCGGATCATGCGAGAACTGCAGCCGTCTGAGGATGTCGGACGGGGATGCGTTCTGCAGCATCACTGGAGAAGAAACATACATACTGAGCGTTTGCTCCGATTACGATCCGTCCGGTAGAAGGTCAGTATGAGGCGTTCCTTCTTCTGCGGCCGTCCAAGATATTCTTGATCGTTGCTTTTGCCTCGCTTGTGCCAGACATTACCTTCTTTGCCGAATCAGGTATTCCGTAGTATATCACGTTGTCCGACACCCCGACATCCGACATCATCCTGTCCCTCACGGCTGAATAAGATGCCTGAAGGCTGCCGATGACCCCGTTGAGCATATCGGAAAGATCGTACAGGTTATCGTTGATGTATTCTTTCTTGTTCTTGAATCTCTCCTTGAAAGCAAGCAGAGGGTTGTACGTCCCGTTAAGATAATCCTCGTCAAGGTCGTCGATCGCATCCATCAGGTACACGGAAGCGCTCAGGTGCGTGAACACATCTTCAAGGTCCTTTCCGTTCTCCCCCGCCATATCTTTCAAGGCGAAAGATAGCGACCTGCCGAATGTCTCACCCATCGCTACCGCATCCCTGCACCCGGAATCCTCCATCCTTCTGAGCTCTTCGAACCCCTTCCCCACAGCCTCGTCATATTCAGGATATCCTCTTTCCGCTTTTGATACTGCGCGGCCGAGCGCCAGCGCGGCAGCGTTGCTTTTTATCGAGGGGTGATCGAAGGAATCGTCGACCAGCTCCCACTTTGTGAGAAGTATTGTGTATGCCGCCATCTTTCTGAAAAGGTCCGAGTCTGCTTTCGGCCTTTCGAGAACGCACAGGATCGAGTTCCCGGTACCTTCGAAATGCGGGGTGTCGCCGGTGAAGGAGTTCATTATGATCGTGTTGAAGGTCATGTCGTAATTTACCGCCGACGTTGAAATGATGCCGTACTCCGACCTCAGCTGGTGGCAGGTCTCGCAGTAATATCTCCGGTAGGCGGAAAGGTCCGAAGGGGACATTCTGCTGTAAAGAGGTACCGTATATCCGAACATACTATGCGCAGGCGGATTATGTGTTCGAACATTTTAAGTATTCTTAAGAGGTACGCGGGTTGTACCTAGCCAGCAGGATAGGTAAGGTGAAAACATGTCTCCACGTGCAAAAACCATCGAAAGCCTGACGGCATTGTATATGAGCCAGTCCCCCGCAGCGTTCACAACGGTCGCTATGCATGCTAAAGAACCTAACGACTATTCGAAGCGCGTCGATGAAGCTGAGCACGGCGGTACGCCGGCATGTGATTTTCCATGCTGCAGCGACAGGGGATGCTGCTCATCCGTTTGGTGGTATGTGGGATTGGGCGGAGGGTTGGTCGTCTGTTGCGTATGCTGCTGTTACTGCACGAACGGACTAAACGGCGTATGGACATACTGGCCCTTCTGAGTTAAGGTCGTAAGACCATGAGGCCGTTCATCTCGGTGATAATAAAACCGACCCTCGAATGCAATATCGACTGCAGACACTGCTATCATACTCCCGCCGAAAGGACCTCTGAGAAGATGAGCATAAATATCTTGGACCGGCTGTTCGATCTTCTGTCGCAAGAGTATGAGTCCGTCTGGTTCATATGGCACGGCGGCGAACCCATGCTAATGCCGTTCGGATTCTACAAGGAGGCTCTGAACCTCCAGGAAAGATATTTCGGAAAGAATTCCCACAGGGTGGGGAACACCATACAGACTAACGGGACCCTGCTTGACAGAAGGTTCATAAGCTTCTGCAGGGAAAAGATGATCAACATCGGCATTTCATTCGAAGGCCCCTACAATGATGTCCTGAGAGAGAGGACGGATGTCGTAAGACAGAAGGTCGAGTACCTTAGCAACAAGGAACGGGTATTCTCGGTCAGTTCCACCATATCCTCGGAAACGGCCTCCAAACAAAAGGAGATATACGACCATTTCAAACAGAACAAGACCGCGGTCTCCTTCTCGCCGGTGATACCGGCGGGATGCGCGGCTTGCGGAAAGACCGTTCCGAACGCGGAAGAATACATCAGATCAAGCATCGAATGCTTCGACGCGTGGCTTTTTGACAAGGATGCCGAGGTCCCGCTCATCCCTCATTACCTATACGTTCTGAACGCACTCGGGGAGCCTGCGGAGTCCGACTGCGCGCACACTTCCTGTCTGACCAAATGGATATGCGTCTATCCAAACGGGGACCTCTATCCGTGCGGCAAGGGCTGCCCCCCGGAGTTCAGGCTGGGGAATGTCTCAGATGTCGGCAGGATATCCGACGCTTTCAGTTCGGAGGGGTTCGGGAGGATAGTCACCGGAACAGTCGAGAGAAGGAACAGATGCATCGCGGAGTGCGGCCTCTTCAAATACTGCAACGGAGGGTGCAGCATTGACGCATACTACGAGACGGGTCTCGACAGCAACGGTGGGGACTCCTGCAGGATATTCAAAGAAGTGTTCGGGCATGTCCTTTCTTCGGTGGAAGAGATGATCGAGACCCGCCCGGACCTGTCCCTGTACAATAAATTCGTCAGGGATGCCGTCTTGGGGAAGCTGATAAACCCGAAGGTCGCCGGTCAGTGACCGCTTACCTCTCCGACGGCATCGACCATTATTTTCGCGCCTCTCGGAAGAGAGCTCACGCCGATGCAGGTCCTTGCCGGGTACGGAACGCCGAATGCCTCTGCGTAAATGGAATTCATCAGAGCGAAATCGTTCATGTCCGTCAGGTAGACAGTGACCTTCAATATGCACCCTTTCCCAACCCCCGCGGCGGAAAGTATCGAGATGAGATTTCTCATCGCGATCCGTATCTGATCGGCCGTTCCGACGGGCACTGTCCCGCCGATGGGATCGATGGGGATCTGTCCGGAAACAAAAACAAAACTTCCGGACCTTATCGCTTGGGAATAAGGGCCGGAAGGCAGCGGGGCATCCTTCGTTTCAAGGGGGTCCATCACTGTTCCTTGCCGATGTCGTTGATGTCATACGGCGTGCGCTGGTACACGTAGTAGTTAAGCCAGTTTGTGAAGAGCAGCGTCGCATGCGCTTTCCAGCTGACGATGGGATCGTTATGCGGGTCATCGTTGGGGAAGTAGTTCTCCGGCACGCTGGGCATAAGTCCTTTCCCCATATCCCTGTCATATTCGTATGCGAGCGTTCCCGCATCGTATTCGGAATGACCCGTGAGGAACACCTGCCCCCCCTTCTCCGACGTGACGATGCCTACCCCCGCGACCCTGGATTCGGCAACGATGTGCAAGTGAGGATTGCGGTTGATGTCTGAAGCGCGAACCTCCGTGTGGCATGAGCGGGGCATGTTGAACACATCGTCGAAACCCCTGATCAGCGGCTCATCCTTAATGTTCAAAGTGTGGCTGAACACACCCGACATCTTCTTCTTCAACGGATATTTCGGTATGCGGTAGTGATAATACAGGCCTGCCTGGGCGCCCCAGCAGATGTGAAGGGTAGAGGTCACGTTCTTCACCGACCACTCCATTATCTCGCAGAGCTCTTTCCAATAGTCCACTCTCTCATAGCTGATGTTCTCTACGGGAGCGCCGGTTATTATCATCCCGTCGAACTTCCTGTCCATGACCTCATCGAATGTGTCATAGAACTTGTCCAAATATTCCTGTGAGATGTTCTTCGATTCGTGTGTCGCCATCTGCAGAAGGGAGATGTCGGTCTGCAGCGGGCTGTTACCCAAGAGCCTGAGGATCTGGATCTCCGTCTCTATCTTGGTCGGCATGAGGTTCAGGATCAATACCTTCATCGGACGTATGTCCTGTGTTGTGGCGCGGCCTTCTCTCATAACGAATATGTTCTCTGATTCGAGGGCGGCGCCGGCTGGCAGGTCGTCAGGTATGTTAATTGGCATCGATGGATACTTCCTGTGTCAGGCAAGATGCGCATTAATGCTTATTTACCTATCTCTGGCAATGCCCCTCGTATGCCGCGGAAAACAAGGCGGAGGCCGAGGATCATCAATACTCGATGCCGACCCTTGCTTTGACCCCTTTGTCGAATGGGTGCTTGATCATATTCATCTCTGTCACAAGATCGGCGTATTCTATTATCTCTGCGGGGGCCCCTCTTCCTGTGAGCACTATCTCTATGTTATCCGGCCTGCCTTTCAGCATCTTGACCACTTCCGCGGGGTTCAGAAGCTTCCAGCTCATCGCGTTGTTTATCTCATCAAGTATCACAAGGTCGTATTTTCCGGAATAGATCTCTTCCTTTGCCCTCTGAAGCGTCTCTTCGGCGATCTTTATGTCCTTTTCTTTGGGCACTTTCGACATCATATGGTCAAGACCGAGCGGCAGTATCGTAAAGTTAGGTACCTTTTCGGCTGCCAGATGCTCGCCGTAGTCCTGCGGAGGTTTAAGGAATTGGATCATAAGGACCTCCAATCCGCGCCCGGATGCCCTGAAGGCAAGGCCCAAGGAAGCAGTGGTCTTTCCCTTCCCGGGCCCCGTGTAGACCTGCACCAGCCCGAGTTTGCTCTTTATTTCCGGAGATATGCCGCTCATCTTAATCATGAACGCATCGCATCTTCAGAATTAAAAAGAAACCATTCTGTAAACCCGGAGAGTTTGCGAAGTTGCGTTAATTATTAATACGGTTGCCGATATATTGTTATTACGTCAGCCGATATAACGGCAACCGTAATTTGAAAGAGTGAAGACCATGCCCGAGAGCTTTGAAAGAGGCGCGTTGACCGAAGCGGTGTTCTACATACTGCTGTCTCTGCACGAACCGATGCACGGATATGCCATCATGCAGAACATCGAGAGACAGACGGCGGGGCGCGTCGCCCTCGGCCCCGGCACGCTCTACGGAGCGATCAATGCGCTGCTGCAGAAACAATGGATAAGAGCGGTTTCATCGGAGGCAGACTCCAGAAAAAAAGAATATCTCATCACCGAAGATGGTGTGAAGGCGTTTGCCGGCGAGCTTGACCGGCTAAGGGAACTGCTTCGAAACGGTGAGAAGGCACCCGGAGAGGGAAAAATATGAAATACGCATGTTTTAAAGCATTTTTTGATCATGAAAAAGAAGAGGCTTGGTTGAACAACATGTCGGCAAAAGGCCTGGCCTTTACCGGTTTCTTCTTTCGTTATTACTTTACGGACAGCAGACCGGGTGAATACATCTACCGCATCGAGCTTATGGAACATCTCGCTCGTCATCCTGAGAGTATGAAATACTTCAGTTTCATGGCCGAGAACGGCGTGGAACATGTCCAGTCATGGGGCAGGTGGACATACTTCCGCAGGAAAGCGGAGGACGGTCCGTTCGATATCTACACTGACACGGATTCGAAGCTGGCGCATTACAGGCGCATCAGCACGCTCTGGCTGGCCCTGATGGGTGCAATGATGCTCATGGGGGCCTCCAGAGTATTCACCGTGATCGAATACCTGCGGGGGATGGCCGCCGGCGACATGGCGTTCGAAACATTCCTTCTCACTTTTTATGCGATCGCCGCCATGTTATCATTCGCGGGCTTGTACTCTGTAAGAAAGAAGATAAAGAAACTGAAACAAGAAAGGAACCTGATGGAATAATGCGGACGGCGAACCCACCATCATATGTTCGATCCATTCCGGCCGAACCGGCCGGAAATCCAAGAGCACTGATGTGGAGCCAGGCCCAGACATTATAGGCCGCTGCCTGTATTGTAGATTATTAATAATTGAATACGAATGCAGAGTCATGGAATCCCCCGCAAAGCATCTTTCCGTCGAAATGAGGACGGTCCTTATTGCATGCTGCGCGGGCATCTTCGTACCGCCGCTGATGAGTACGATGATGAATCTGGCACTTGTGCCGATAGGCCTGGAGTTCGATGTCGGCTCCAAGTCTTTGGCAATGGTCAACACCGTTTTTCTGTTGGCATCCGTGATCGTGATGGTCCCCCTCGCGAGATTGTCCGATATCATCGGCAGGAAGAAACTTTTCATCTCCGGTCTGATCATAACTCTTATTTCAGCGGCAACTGCGGCCTTAAGCCCGAGCTTTGAGGCCCTGCTGGTAATGAGGTTCGTGATGGGCGCGGGCTCTGCGGCCATATCGATATCAAGCGTCGCGATGCTTACTGAGGTATTCCCCATCGAGAGAAGAGGATGGGCCATAGGCGTTCAGTCCACCTTCATATATCTGGGTATTGCCCTCGGACCTGCGATCGGCGGGTTCATGTGCGATATTCTCGGATGGAGATATCTTTTCTTCTTCCTGGTCCCATTCGCGCTGGTCTCGCTTTTGTTCATATCCAGGTTCAAGAAGGAAATAATTTCCGACGCAGGGGCCAGTATGGATTACACAGGCGCGGTGATGTACGGTGTGGCGGTGATGCTCACCATGTACGGAGTTATCAACCTACCCAATACCTGGGCGGTTGTGCTGATAGTCGTGGGGCTGATATCTCTGGTCGTATTCATCAGGATGATGAAGAAGAGCAGGTCGCCGGTGCTCGATATCGGCATCTTCAAGCACAAGGTGTTCTCCAGAGCCTGCATCGCCGCATACATGAACTATGCTTCCTCATACTCCGTCGCTTTCTTCATGGCGCTGTATCTGCAGAGCGTAGGCGCCCTTACGGCATCGCAAGCGGGGCTCATACTTCTGATCCAGCCCGCCATCCAAGTGGCCTTCACGGCCAAGTCCGGGAGCTATTCGGATAGGATCGGGGATAAGCGCATACTGCCGACCTTGGGCATGGCGATAACATGCGTTGCCGTCTTCATGGTGATCTTCCTCGGGACAGAGGTGAATCTGTGGTACATCGGGCTGTTATTGGTGCTGTTCGGGATAGGGTACGCCCTCTTTACCGCACCCAACACAAATGCGGTGATGTCATCCGTACCCCCCAAGAACCGCGGGGAGGCGTCCGGCATGATAGCGCTCGTAAGGCAGATAGGGATGATGACGAGCATGAGCATCGCTATGTGCTGCATAGCCCTGATCATGGGAACAATGGACAATCTCAATCCGCCCTACGATCAATTCGTTGATGTCATAAGGGCCGCATTCTCGATATGCTTGGCAATGTGCATCGTGGGAACGGTCTTCTCATGGTTCAGGGGAAACACCGCGGGAGAGGTTGCCGTAGCAACCAAATGACCCAGCAATTTAGTTATTCCTAATTTTTTTCTTCTAGAAAGATGTAAATACGTACAAAGCTCATCATCGAAAGGATGTCGGCTGCTTCACAGGAGAACTACAATTTTCAAAAAATAGTCGTCATCGTAGGGGCATCGCTGCTGATAATCAAGTTCGCGGCGTATTTCATTACGAACTCGGTCGCGATCTTCACGGATGCCGTCGAAAGCATCGTGAACGTGGTCGCCGGAAGCATAGGCCTTTACGCTCTGTATCTGTCCGCAAAGCCCGCAGACAGATCGCACCCCTTCGGCCACGGCAGGATCGAGCTCATCTCCGCATCGCTTGAAGGGGCGATGATAGCCGTCGCCGGCACGCTGATAATATTCGAGGCGGTGAAGGACCTGATGAACCCCTCAGAACTGTCGTCTTTGGACGCGGGACTTCTTCTCATATTATTCGCCGCAGCGGTCAATTTTATCACCGGTTCGGTAGCCGTCAAGAAGGGCAGGAAGAACAGGTCCGTGGCTCTGGAAGCGAGCGGAAAGCATCTCCAGACCGATACTTTCTCATCCGTCGGAATAATAATCGGCCTTACAGTCGTTTATGTGGGGGACATGATGGGATATGACATTTCGATACTGGACCCCATAATGGCCCTGGTCTTCGGGGCTCTCATAATAATAACCGGCTCCGGCGTGGTAAAGAAAGCCCTTGACGGGATAATGGACAAAGCCGATGTCGAGATCCTCGAAAAAGCGGTCGCGTGCCTGAACGAGCACAGGTCCGAGGAGTGGATCGACATCCATAACCTCAGGGTGATAAAGTATGGGAGCAAGCTCCATTTGGAGATGCACGTCACGCTGCCGTTCGATATGACGATCTCCGAAATGGAGAACGAGAACTGCCGCCTGAACGAATCGGTGGAATCGACATTCGGGGATTCCGTCGACATGAT
>WRKC01000082.1 GCA_009778275.1 Methanomassiliicoccaceae archaeon | reverse complement strand
GCAGGATGCGAGAAAAAGACGATCCATTTTCCTTTGAAATCCTGAGGGAATTTTATGGGCCCCTGGGTGGTCATCGCTTCGAATTCCGGGCATTTGTCCCCTATGAGGGGCATGCGCAATACATTTCCATTTTCACACATTTCTTTAACCTCTTTGATAGCCGATAAAAACCTATTTATCGCAAATAAATAGTGATTATCTCTATATTTAATTTACCGAAGAGTTGCGAAGGATGGTCCGTTCCGAACATCGTCGACCGCCCGCCGTCTTGTATTTTCGCATACGCGCCTGAGGTGAAGCGCTCAACATCGCGCTTTCAAAAAACATCCTTTACTATGAGCCCGGAGTCCGTCGCCAGCCTGCGTATCATTTCTCTCGATGTCTCCGAACCGCGGATGTTCATGCGGGCAAGCCTGTCCATCAGCAGCGGCCTCGGATTAAGGGCGTCTATGTACACACGCTTCACCCCTGTGGAGACGACGGCATCGACCAGATCCCTCTCGTTGCCTTCAAGGTGGTTCAGCACAGGCCCTATCAGGGCGTACGTGTCGATGCCCCTTTCCGAAAGCCGCCTGAGGGTCTCGAGCCTCTTCCCCGGCAGAGGCGCACCGGGTTCGGTGATCTTCGAGTATTTGTCGCTGACGGAAGTGATCGTTATCCCAACCTCCCCCCTCATGGAAGATATGAGATCGATATCCCTCAGGATAAGATCGGATTTTGTATGCAGGTGGATGCGGAAATCCTTCTCCTTGAGTATCTTCAGGCACTTCTCCGTCAGCCTGAACCTTTTTTCCGCATACTGATAGGGGTCAGTGACCGTTCCTATCCCGATGGTCCCTTCCAGGCCGGACAATTCCTTGGAAAGTCTGTCGTGAATGTTCGACCTTACCTTGACCACCCTCCAATCCTTCCAATCTGCATGCAGGACCTCGGGCGCGTAACAATACACGCACCCGTGCTCGCACCCCCCGTACGGATTCAGGGCGTAGTCTATCCCCGGGAGGCCGGACGGGGAAAGGGCCCTCTTCGCCTCGGTTATCCTATAGTAACCGTCCCATTCCCCGGCGTCCTCGAATTCAATAAGATCAGTAATAATCCTCGATCCTCCTTTGCGTAAGATAATCTTTCAGAATGCCGGAGTGCCTGATCCATGTGTCCTTCTTTATGTCCATTACCCCGTCCACATGACCCAATGCCTTGTCGAGGGTATCGAATTTGAACGGTCTTGTCCTCAGGGCCGCTCTGACGTTCTCCCTCACGTTCCACACCCCCACCGGCATGATGTATCCCGGATGGGCCTCCCTCATGATCACCACTCCCGCCGTCCTGCGCTGATCGAGAAGCAGTTCGTTCACCGCCATTCTGGCGGCGTAGTAGCAGCCGCCGATAAGCGCATAATCGCTCCTCCCTTCATAGAATTCATGGTCGGAGATTATGTCCACCGTTTTCCCGAGGGGGTTCCAGGTGGTGTTGGGGTACCATGCCTCGATGAGCTCATATCTCCACGTGCATGGCATCATCAGCACGCACCATCTGTTATCCAGCTGCTCCCACTGGTAGATCCTGAACTCATCTATCGTCTGGTTGAATTTCGTTGTTTTGAGGAGATCCTTTCCGATTATGTCGTCTACCGCCGTGATGCTCCATCTTGTCGGTACGAAACGCCTCCTTTTGTCCACGCCCATGGTGCCGACGGAGAATGCTTTCTGTATCTCCGAGATGAGCGTGCCGTTCTTGTAAGCGTTGACGACCGCTCCTGTCGCGTTCAGATCGATATCGTAGAAATTCCTTTCCAGGTTCCTTTCGAACCTGCCGCTCCCTATCGTCATCCCATCCATCCTTGCCGACGGGCCGAAAGGCTGCACCTCGTCGTCCATCACCACCCTTCCTCTGGGCTTCTGCCTGAAATTGGCCTCCACCTCCAAGGGCCTCTCCGTCAGCGCCAGCTCCTGGACGCTGTCCACGATCCTCCCCGCTGCTTTGAAGTCCTTAGCATCGATCCTGAACTTGCCCCTGACCAGTTTGAACCTCATGTCCACTATCTCGTCGATCGACTTGCCGACCCACCTCTCTGGCTTATCCATTATCGACGTATCTCCGAATTCCGGGGGAAGAAGGGGGCCGATGTCCACCTTCGGATATCCGTACCTTCCGACGAACACGGCGGGGGGGCTGCATCCCGCAAGGTCCTTCGCATCCACCAGCGGCATGGTCTTCTGCTGAGAGTAGAATTTTACCATGAGGGGGCAGCGGTCCTTCCCGCAAAGCCTTCTTGAGCCTTTGCAGATGGAGCAAAGGCCGGACCGCACAGCGGCTGACTGGTTCAGCTCAGCCATCTTGTCGAAGAACTCCGCGCTTGACATCTGTTCTCACCGTATGACGTTCCGAAAGAAATAACTTCACGAAAAACAGCCGAAGAGAAGAGGAAATGTGAGCAAGAAGCAACTGGTCGAAACCGGTGCAAGGGGTTGCCTCCTGCTATGATTCACGGATTATTGTTTGAATATTTTAAACATTGTAAAAAACCCCCTGATATTGCCTTTCAAGGTAATACACATGGACATATCTGCATCAGGCAATGTTATTAACTACGCAAAGCGGTTCTTCAACGGGGCTCTTGGAGGAAAACAATATGAAGATCGATATCACGAAGGACGGCCCGTACATCGTGACCGGGAACGTGCCTTTGAAAGAAGAAAGTATAAAAAAAGACGCGATGGGCAGACCCGATAAATGGGTGGAGGGAAAGACACTGTACTCCGGCCCGACCTATACTCTCTGCAGGTGCGGAAGATCCACGGACATGCCGTTCTGCACAGGTGCCCATACGGACTTCGACGGGACCGAAACGGCGGAGAGGAACACCTTTGATGAGAAATCGCAGGTCTATCCGGGAGCCGGAGGCGTGGAGTTGCTGCAGGCCCCCTCGTTCTGCGTCGGCGACGGGTTCTGCCACGCGAAGAACAGCATCACGCAGATGATCAAGAAGGAAAAGACCCTGGACATAGCATTGCAACAGACCTATGACTGTTCAGGGGGTAGCCTGCTCATTAAGATCGACGGGAAGGAACAGGAGCCCCAGCTTCAAAAAAGCATTTCGGCAACGGGAAACCCTCCCGGAAAGGGGCCTCTCATAGTAAAAGGAGGGATACCTATCGTATCCTCCGACGGATACACCTATGAGGTGAGGAACCGCGTCGCTTTGTGCAGCTGCGGAAGGTCCGGGAACAAACCCTTCTGTGATGCCACGCATCTGCGTTAAATCCTCTTTATCAGAAGGTCCAGCCCGAAAACCTCTTTGAAATCCTCTTTTATTGTTTTCAACTTCCATATTTCCATGCTAATGTCGGACTCCGAACCAAGGGACATGGTCATGGCGTCATCGGGCGAGAGAGATAGATCGATGGAATCTACGGAAGATTTACGGTGTCTGTCCAAAATGTCCGCGATCTTCAGCATCATCGCGCACATCAGGATGTCCGATACCTCTTTCTTGTCCATGTTCCTGAACTGGCCTGACCCTGTCGTCGGGAAACTCTTGTGATGGAATCTGGCGATGAACGCCATTATCCTCAATTCCTCGTTGTCGAAACCCGGAAGGAAGGAGTTCAGTATTATCGTGAAAGAATGGATGTGGTGCTTCGTATAGCTTATGAATTCGCCTATGTCGTGGAGCAGGGACGCATACGACAGGAGCATCCTCATCTCATCGTCCATGTCATGTATGCCTAATTCCTTCATGCTGTCGAACAGGAGAAGCGCGCTCCTCTGAACCGTTTCCGCATGCGCTTTATCGTATTGGCATCTGTTCGCCAGATTGAGCACGGATGATTCCTTCACGTTGAAGTTGGAATGCCCGTTGGTGAGAAGATAGTCCATCTCCATGCCCTGCTTCATTCCCTTGTCGCTTATCTCTATCCTGTCGATACCGAGAAGATACATCAGTTCCTCCGCTATCGCCCCGCCGGATACTATGATGTCAGACCTGGCGGGATTCATGCCGAGCACCTCTTTCCTTTCCTCTGCGTCCTTCCTGTAGAGCTCCTTCATGACCTCCACAAGCTCATAGTGCATCATGTACGACGAGTCCCCGTCCCTTTTCGCCGCGCACATCTCGGCGAGGGCGATCATAGTCCCCGATGAGCCGTATGCCTTTTCGAACCCTATCTCCCTGACCTTGCGGCATGCGTGATAGGACATAAGGTCCACATTCCGTCTGAGAAAGTCGTATTCCTGGAACGACAGCGCTTTGCTCTGGTCCTGGTCAGGGGCGTATGCGAGCCTTACCGATCCGAGGCTGAGCGTATCGAGGAACAGATCTTTCTTTCCGTCGCAGAGCACTATCTCCGTGCTGCCTCCGCCGATATCTATCTCCAGGGTCCTCTGGGGAGGACCGTCCGGACCGAATATCCCCAGTTTTATCAGCCTTGCTTCCTCCAGGCCGGATATCACCCTTACATCCAGCCCTTCCACCTTGATCGCGTCCAACAGCTCCTTCCTGTTGGCGGCCTCCCTCGCGGCGCATGTGGCATACGCGATTATCTTCTCCGCCCCGAGGTCTTTTGATATCTGGACAAAGTTGGATATGACGATGCGGGTCTTTTCGATGGTCGCTTTATCTATTGCACCATTTCTGAAAAGATTCTGTCCGAGTCTCACCGTCTCCTTGTCCTGAAAGATCGGGGTCCCCATCGAATCCTCGAAGAACCGCACGATGAGGATGTGGATCGAATTCGTCCCGATATCAATGAAGCTTACGACCTTCGAGCTGTCATTCATGCCATTTGCCCCTGTTCTCGATGAACCATTTCTGCGAGCGGAGCTTTCTGCCTGCGGCCTTGACGGGAAGATATCTTCCGTCCGATGTCAGGTATTTGGCCTTCTTATTGTCTTTCAGATGAATGTCCAGTATGTTCTTCTTTATGTTCGAGAGCATTCTCTTGTCCAGTACGGGGTACAGCACCTCCACCCTTGCGATGAGGTTCCTCGGCATGACATCCGATGACCCCATGTACATCTCGGGGTCGCCTGCGTTCTCGAAATAGTAGATCCTCGCGTGCTCCAGGAATCTGTCCACGATGCTTATCACCCTTATGTTCTCCGATATCCCCCTGATACCCGGCCGCAGACAGCACAGGCCCCTGATGTTAAGGTCTATCTTCACCCCCGACATGGATGCCTTGTAGAGCTCGGCTATGATGTCCGAATCCACGAGGCCATTGGCCTTCATCGCGATGTACGCTTTCTTTCCTTTGGAATGGTTCTCCGCCTCTCTCTTGATCTTTGCGATAAGGGCCTTTTTCAGCGTGATGGGGGCGACAAGGATGTGCTTGTAGTCCCTGGGGCCGAAGACGCCCGTCAATGCGTTGAAAAGCTCTCCCACGTCCTCTCCGATCTCCTTGTTGGCAGTGAGGAAGGAGATGTCGCTGTACTGTTTCGAGGTGTTCGTGTTGTAGTTGCCGGAACTCATATGGGTGTATCTTATCAGCTTGTCCTTCTCCAGCCTGACCACCTGCAGCAGTTTCGAGTGCACCTTCATATCGACGGGACCGTAGACCACATGAATGCCTATCTTTTCAAGCTCCCTCGCCAGATATATGTTATTGGTCTCATCGAACTTCGCACGCAGCTCCATGAGCACGGATACGGTCTTCCCCTTCATCCTGGCCTTCCTCAGGGCATTTATGATGGAACGGTCCTTTCCTATCCTGTACAGGCATATCTTTATGCTCTGGACGTTCACGTCATCCGCAGCCTCGTTCAGGAAGCGGACGATGATGTCGAACGGTTCGTAAGGATGGAAGATTATCCAATCCTTTTCTCTGATTGTGTCAAAGATGCTTCTGTCCTCTCCGAACTCCGGCGGGATATACGGGAGGAAGTACTCATCCTTGAGCTCCGGCAGATCGATCGATGCTATCTGCCACAGGTCTGTCAGGAGCATCCCCCCTAAGGACGCTTTGTGTATCTGGTTGTCCCTGAGTTTCAGATTCTTACCGAAAAGCGTGACCATCTCCAACGGCATATCCTCCTCCACCATCATCCTGACCGGGAACCCGACATCCCTTGAATCGATCGATGTCTCCACCGCGGACATGAGATCGCATGCCTCGTCGATCGTTACTTTGACGTCGGCGTTCCTCGTTACTCTGAAAATGTATGCTCCGGTCACGTTCATCCCCGGGAACAGTTCGTTCACGTGAGACATTACAATATCCTCCAGCTGAACGAAGTCCATCCCCGGCGATTCGGAAGGTATCCTGACGAACCTCGGAAGGATGCCGACCGGTACTTTCACCCTTGCGTAGATGTTCTCATTCTTGTTGCTGATCTTCACGGCAACGTTGAGCGAGTTGCTTGAAATGAAAGGAAAAGGGTGGGATATGTCCAGCGCGAGAGGCGTCAGCAGCGGATGCACCCTCTCCCTGTAATAATCTTGGACCCATGCCTTCCTGCCGTCGGACAATACGTCGATGTCGTGTATCCTTACGCCGTTCTCAGACAGTTCCTTCCTCAGCCTGCCCCAGCATGCCTCGTACCCGTCGACGAGGTCGTCGACCGTCTTATATATCTCGGACATGAGGGCCTTTGTGTCGTGATACACGTCCGGGCCGATCGTTATCAGACTGCTGCTCTCTTCCCTCTGCAGCAGCCCCGGGACCCTGATCATGAAGAATTCGTCCATGTTCCCGTATGCGATGGCAAGGAACTTCACCCTTTCAAGCAGCGGAACACTCTGCTCTCCCGCCTCTGCCAGGCATCTGCGGTTGAACTCCAGCCAGGACAGCTCCCTATTTATGTATAGGCTGTGGTCGAAAAGGTCTATTTCCTCTCCCATCTTCGTCATTCCTTTCTTTTACTTCTTATCGTGACGGAATCGGAGTGCGCGTAAAGCCCCTCTGCTTTCGAGATCGCCACGATCGTCGGGGCAATGACCGCCAATCCGTCCCTTGTTATCATCTGGACGGCGGACGTCTTCCTGAAGTGCGCCACGTTCAGCCCGGACATCGTCGCGGCGTGCCCCGCCGTAGGTAGGACGTGGTTGGTCCCTGTGGCGTAATCGCCGGCCGCGATCGGAGTGTAGGGGCCGATGAAAATGGATCCGGCGTTGGTTATTCCCGAAAGAACCTCCAACGGGTCCTTGACCTGAATGGAAAGGTGTTCCGGTGCTATGCTGTTCATTATCTCCGTCGCAAGCCCGATATCCCTCTCCACAATATAACCCGAATTTTCCAATGCGGAGAGCATTATCTCTTTCCTCGGAGCGCCTTCCATCTGCTCCTCGATGTATGACCAGACCTCATGCGGAAGCTCCGGGTCGGTCGTTACCAGTAAACATGCGGATGACGGATCGTGCTCCGCTTGCGCGAGCATATCCGCAGCGATGAATTCCGCATTCGCCGTTTCGTCCGTGAGGACGCCTATCTCGCTCGGTCCGGCGGGGAAGTCTATCTCCACGACCTTCCTCAGCATCGTCTTTGCCGCGGTCACGAAAACGTTGCCAGGGCCGACTATCTTCTGCACGGGCTCTATCGACTCCGTTCCCAATGCCATCGCCGCGATGGCCTGCGCTCCACCTACTTTGTATATCTCGTCGGCGCCGGCTATGTCCAAAGCGACCAGCGTAAGCGGGTTGACGGGAGGGGGAGTGCAGCATACAACTTCTTCGACGCCAGCTACCCTTGCGGCAATGACGCACATCAGGGCGGTGGACGGATACGACGCTCTTCCTCCGGGGATGTAGCAGCCGACCCTTTCGAGAGGAGAGCTTTTCATACCGAGAGTTATCCCCGGCTCGATCTCTTTCAGCCAAAGGTCCTCTGGGACCTGGAGCTCATGGAAACGCTGTATGTACTCTGCCGCGTTCTCCAGTTCATCCAGAAGAACGGGGTCCACTTCCTCGTAAGCGGCCTCTATCTCGTCCCTCGATACCTCGATCTCTTCCAGTACTACCTTGTCGAACTTCAGCGTGAGATCCATCAATGCTTTGTCGCCTTCGAATCTCACCAGATCGATTATGTCCTGGACCGCGTCCGTTACTTCGTCGATCTTCGACCCTCGATTCTCCTTCCAGAAGTTCTCATCGACCTGCTTCCACATGATTTCCCCTATCTGTTCAGAGCATTTATAATATACGCAGAATAAAGAGGGGCTTTTTCAGCTCGGACAGCCTACCATTTATTAACGGAGGAGGCCATGGCGAGGCGGCCGGATGAAGATATACCGGGCTGATCCGTGATGAGCCCTATGAGTGCTGACGGCCGTCATTCTTCGAAAAGATCGTCAGAGACCGTCATGCCGTCCGACATGTACGATATTAGATCGCAGAGCTTGATCCCGTCCCCCCACCTCATTATGTAGTTCCCGTTGCCGGTGACCTCCATTGTGGGGATCGTTCTCCTCAGGATCTCGTTCCTCCCCTTGATCTCCTCATTGGTTGGTATGGTGAATATCCTCCACGGGTCGCCGCGTACGTTCTTCAGTCTGAATGCATAGACAGGGAGAAGGTTCGATCTGCTGCATGCGGTTTTCATCTTTGCGGCCTGTTCGGTCAGCCTCGGATTCCTGCTGAAATGCATCGTCTCTTCGGCCGAGCTCTTGACCTCAATGGGGAAGGAATAATCCCACCTCAGAGCGACGAGGTCCACCCCGAGGGAGCCTGCGGCCCTTATGACAAGGAAAGGATCCTTCAGCATCAGATTGTACGATCTGTTCTCATCCTCGCTGCAGGTCTTGATCATCTTCGCTATCGCTTTCCGATCCCCGCTGAGGAGAGACCTCAGTTCCCTTTCATAAATATCGCCAGCTGCCGCCATGTTATCGCTTTCTGATGGAGGAGAGATTATAAAAAGAAAACAGCCAGGTGGCCGAAAGTGGCCGAAAGTGGTAACCAACCGCATTGAGTAAACGTCTTTATTACGTCTTGCTGAAAAACACAGGTAGTGGGTTTAGCCACCCGAATCTCCAGTGTTTGCATTTCCAATGGAATTGACGGTTTGTACTAGGTTTTGTTGACGGTTTGTACTAGAACAATCTAGATCTGCAAGGCCCTCTGCAACGTCACCTGGTATCTGTGCTGGCCTTACGGGGTCAGTCTGCTCATGTCCCTCGGGAACAGTATCGCCTCTCTCACGTTGGGAAGGTCGAGGATCTTTGCGACCAGGCGGTCCACTCCCATCCCCCATCCGCCGTGCGGTGGCATGCCGTACTTGAAAGCGTCCAGATACGAAGCGAAATCTTCAGGGTCCAGTCCTTTCTTCTCTATTCTTTTTACTAATTCGGAGTACCTGTGCTCCCTCTGTCCTCCGGAGGATATCTCCTGGCCTTTGTAGTCGAGGTCAAAGGAGAAAGACAGATCGGTGCCTTCTTTTTCCATAATATAGAAGGGTTTCGCCTCTTCCGGATACTCGATGATGAAATACAGGTCGTATCCCTTTTCGGCCATGGCATCGCCCACCAGTTTCTCGCCTTCCGTCCCGAGGTCCTCCCCGTTCTTTATCGGGAGGCCGCGTGTGGCTGCGATATCCAAACATTCCGTGTAAGTGAGAAGAGGATACGGCCTTTTGGGAACGACGATCTCTTTACCGAGGACGGCGAGATGCTTCTTTCCCCTCTCCTTCAGCTGCACGAGTACGCGGTCGACCACGTTCTCAATCATGGCCATCACGTCCTCCTCTTTCTCTATCCACGCCATCTCCCCGTCGAAGGAGATGAACTCTGTCACATGGCGGTTCGTGTTGGAATGCTCGGCCCTGAACGCCGGGCCTATCTCGAAGACCCTGTCGAGGCCTGTTGACATCAGCATCTGTTTGTAAAGCTGCGGGCTTTGCGCCAGATAGGCCCGTCTTCCGAAATAGTCTATGCTGAACAGTGTTGCGCCGCCCTCGGCTCCCGAAGCTACGATCTTGGGGGTGTGTATGGTCGCAAAACCGTTCTCCGCCATCGCTTCTGAGATCAACTGGATCACCAATGACCTTATCTCGAACACCGCTCTCATCTCGGGTTTCCTGAGGTCCATGAACCTGTTGTTGAGGCGTGTGTCCATTTCGGCGTTCACTTTATCTATCACTCCGAGAGGAAGCGGCGCTCCCGCCTCGCTGTAAAGCACAAAGGATTGCGGTATCAGTTCTACGCCGAGGGAGGTCTGGTCGCTTTCTTTCACTTCCCCGGTGACTGCAATGACGGATTCCCTTGGAAGTTTCGTCAGCGATTCGAATAGTATGGGATCGATCTTCTTCTTGGGCATCGTTATCTGTACGGTCCCGTGCCTGTCCCTGATGGTCAGAAAGGATATTCCGCCCAGGTTCCTTGTGTCCTGGACCCATCCTTTCACCATTACGATCCCGTCTCCCCTGCCGATATTTCCTGAGTCTCTTATGGCGGTCATTTCAACATGCCTGATTAGTCCCGCCTACAATAAATATGTTGCAGTCTGAATGTTATAGGGGGACAATGCAAAAACAGCAACCGAGATGCCTTTCATCTCTAAGGCAACCGAAGGCACAACATATACGCCGTCCTTGCGGAGGTACGCATGTTCTGTAGTTCTTGTTTTATCGTACTATTTCGGCCTTTTTGATAAAGACGGCACCTGCGTATTTTGAACAGTATCCAATTATGTGTCAAAGGTTCTTTTCAGATATCCTTACATCACGAGGATGGTATTCTCATGCCAGCACATCAAATTGTTTGAAATAATTCCCTACTTTGGCCAAATCCCCACTGAAATAAGCAATAAATAACAGTAGCTAAAAAATATGAAAATGAGGGGAGGGGTCCTCCCCCGTTGAAGTTTCAGTCCGCGTTCCGCAGTTAGCGACGTTCGATCGTTATCTTGCCTACCACGTCCTTTCCGGGTATAGTGTAGCTGCCGTCGGGGCTGGGGAGGAGCGTCTTCCATATCCCGTCCTCGCCGATGCGGTATGCGACCGTTCCCGAGTATCCTTCCATTTGGAAGGTATACGCCCTCTTCCTGCGCGCTTTGTCCCTTTCCGTCATCGACACGCCTTCTACCTCGACGACCTCGTACCTCCTCCAGTAGAACAGCAGGAAGAACAGCAACGCCGCCAGCGCGAGGATGAACAGTATCGCGAGGATGATGATCAACGCGAGCGTCCAGTCGAAGCCGTCCTGACCTCCGTCCGATGCGAAGTGCACCTCAATGTAAATCGATGATGTAACGTCATTGAAGGAGATGTCCGACGTTCTGTACGTCATTCCCGCCATGTCCCATTCCTTGAACTCGTATCCTCCGTCTGCGTAAGCCATCAGCGAAAGGTACGTGTGCGCCGGCATGGGTATGATGACCACGTACGTCTCGACGGTCCTTCCGCTGAGGCTGTAATCGACGTGCCCGTTACCTTCCACGATCCTCACCTCGAGGGTGATGAAATCATCTGTGGACTTTACCACGATGGAGTGGTTCATCATGACGTTCCTGAAAGTGTAGTATCCGAGATCGATCTGGTCCTGGGAAAGGGGCTTTCCGTCCACTATGACCTCGTATATCATGTAGCCGTTGCGGGCAGAGAAGGTCACCATGAGGGACGCTCCCTTCACGACTGGCGTCTTCCCCGAAGGGGAGACAATCGAGCCAGAATCGGCGGTGGCGTTTATCCAATACGAGAGCGAAGGGGAGGAGTATTGCGCAGTGAACGTCTCCGTCTCGCCGGATGCCAGCAGCGTGAGACCGAACACCGCCGGCGCAGTTCCCACCTGCGTTCCCGCTGAATCCTTCCAATTAACGAAACTACCCGTGCCGAATGCGGCGGGGGCGACGATGTCCAATGTCTCGGACCTTTCCATTGGGAACGGATCTATGTAGACGACGTCGTTGAGCGATCCTATCTTGTAGGTGAAGACCGCTCCCGCGGGGATCGATTCCAGGGAGACCATCAGCCTGTCGCCGCTTCTGGCGGTGACGGCTGCAGCGGTCACCGAAGATATGGGCGAAGCGTAGGACGGAAGAGTTGCCGTAGTCGATGTTCCGGCGATGTTCCCTTCGGAGTCCTGCCATCTGACGAACTCGTG
>WRKC01000081.1 GCA_009778275.1 Methanomassiliicoccaceae archaeon | reverse complement strand
AAGCTCTCCGCAATGAAAGAGGAGGAGCGCGTCAAGGCGGAAAGGGAGATGGAGCTGAAGAAGCTGAACGACGAGCTCGCGGAATCCAGGCGGGCGCTGAGGCTCAAGGCGGCGGAGGCCGATCTTGCGAAGCTTGAGCTTGACCCGGACTTCGCCGACATGGTGCTCGGGAAGGATGATGACGCCACGGCGGCGAATATACAGACGCTGAGGAAGCAGTAAAAATGGAAGACCGGGGCGTATGCCCCGTAAGAATATTCAGATGCGTTTCAGATATCTCAGGTTCGGCTCGTATACCAGACCCTTATCCATGAGGACGTTGGATATCTCCTCGAGTTCCATGCTCGATATCCCTTCAGATTCCGCCCTTCTCTCAAGCTCGTCTCTCAGAGCGCCTTTGCCGTCGGTATCAAGCTCTTCCAGCAGAGAGAGGATGATATCCTCCATATCCGCATTGCTGTGGCTGGTGGAACCGGGTTCGATATCGATCTCGTCCGGGTCATCGGACATGTCCTCGGGAAGGCCGAGGTCGATGTTCTTTTCCGGAAGAATGGTCCTGAGGGCCGTCTGAATGGTTTTGAGATATATCGTGGAGTTGGGGATGTCGTACTGGTCCAAAGCGGTCATGATCCCTTTCGCATCCTTCTCGCCGAACCCTTTTGCCAAAAGGGCCTTCTCGGAAAGGTCTCCGAGGGAGGTTGCCTTCTTCATCCGGTTGAGCCTGTCCCAAGTGGACCTGGCGGCTTCAAGGAGCCACTGCGCGCGTATGTCCTCGGTGATCTTCACGATGCATTCCGGCCGTATGGATACGAACACCCTCTCGTCATCAGCGGTATAGGTTCTCACCTTCCCCACGACGGCTATGAACGCAGGTGTGTCTATATCCGCCATCGCCGCGGCGGCCTCAGGCTGGTATCTTCCCACGTTGATGAAGAAGTTCCCCGAGGCGAGGTCCTGCACCCTGCCCCTCCACATAGGCTCGTCATCGGTCCCCACGTTCTCTTTCTCAGTAAGGACGCCGGCCACAAGCACCCTGTTCACCATCGCGCCGAGCCTCGTGACAACGTAAGAGGGGGATTTCTCATCATCACCCTTTATCTCATAGGTGGCCGAGTTCAGCTCGGACGAGAACAATCTCCACGCCGTTTCCCTGGCGTTCATAATGCTCCCTCCACTTCGTCGTATAATTTTTCAGCTTCAGCGGCAACGTCGACCGTCTCTACCTTGGCATCGTTGACGATCATCATCGGCCCGAAATCATCGCTGAGGACGTTACCCGTCATGGTCATTCTTCTCATGATGATAAGTCCCGCCATTTCTCTGGCCACTATCTCGGAGTCCCCTCTGGCCTTGGCCAGTCCTTCCGCCGCTGCCAAAGTGATCCCCGTCAGTCTCTCGGTATCCTGGCGGTTGACAACCGCGCTTATCGCCCCGGTGCCGTCGTCAAGTATAAGCTTCATCCTGAGGTCGTTGATCGGCTCAACCTTTCCGTGGGCGGTGCATTCGCCGTTCAGAACGGACCTGTTGCACTGGGGGCATCTCCTTATGAGGCCGCTCCCGGCCCTCATGTCCACCACAGTCCCGGTCACAGAGAGGTCCAGACCCCCGCCGACGGCAATTATGTCCGCGATGGTCTTCTTCGACACGCTCATGTCTATCTCTCCGAAAGAGTCGTCGACGCGGCTTACTTCGCATTTATCGCCGAGGTTGAGTTGGGGGATACCCTTCCAAGAACGTATGTACGCATTCTTCACGCAGATGGACTCCCCTTCCTTAAGGCTGTAATCGTTCCATGCGGAGTATTGTATCTTGCCGGAATCATCGGCCATTATGCCCGAATACACGACCTTGGCCTCTCCTTTGACGGTGATGTTCCTCTGCTCCACCGACATGATGCGTCCGGTGACCGTCACGTCGCCCATCCCTTCTTTGATGTTCCCGATCTTCACTTCGGTCGATTCCGCGGTTATGGTGCGTTCGGGGACGTCGACGCGGATCCCTTCCGCCTTCTCCACCTTCCCGCGCGAGCCGAGGTTGATCTGGACGCGCTCGTTCCATAGCTTCGTGTATGCATTCTTGAAAAGGTAGACCTCTCCCTTCTCAAGTTCCACGTTCTCTCCTTCCCAGATCGTGAAGGGGGCGGTGCTTGTCTCATCGCCCAGTATTCCTGATATTATCATTTTGGGTGTGCCCCTCACGGTTATCTGCTTCTTGTCGACATATACCGCTTTTGCCGTTATGTCGACATTCATCTCCGTTCCTTTCAGCTCGTCTATCTTTTTTGACAAGGTGTCCGCGGTCATGAAAGAGGAGGAGCCGTCGACCCCGTACTTCCTCTTGATCCCCCTTTTGGCCGCTTCCGCTGTGACACGGTATTCGTTGAGGTATGTGTTCAGTTCTTTCTTCAGCTGGGCATCATCGATCTTCCCGTCCAGTTCTTTCTTTAGTTCTTCAAAATGGAGTTGCAGTTCTTCTTCGTTCATCGCATCGACCTCCCGTTTTCCCATGAGGTGTTCTATAGTACCCCTTGCATGATATAAAAGGTATTACAGGGGGTCTCCGAATCGTCCGAAAGTGAAGGGGCAGAAATCTCGCGTTTTTGTACAAGATATGGGGATGCCTCACCTAATGGTGAGGCACAGTTCAAGCAGTTCCTCAAAACTCTGGCGGTTTCTGTTCATCCTGTAATTTTTCAAACCCCCCATCAATTCTCCTCTTTCACGTTCGCCGATCATGTCTGCGACCGCCTTTCGGACCTCTCCGTTGCCAAGAAATAGGAAATTGCACACAGACGTGACATTCGACGCGTTGCGCAGGACGCTTGCTGTTTCGAAATCCACTATGAACGGCGTATCCGCTGTGTCGACGAGGATATGTCTGGGGGCCCTCACGAGCCCGCCGTGGTCCAAACCGATCCCGTCAAGACGCCAGCACTGCTCCAGAATCTCTGCCAGGACCGCACGTGCTGCATCTTTGTCCCTGTGGGCCGCCAACCACTCCTCCAGCGTGCCGCCGTCAATGAGTTGCATCAAAAGAAAATGCTTCGTTGCCGCCACGAGATGCGGGCCAACACCGACCTCGTTGGCCTTTGCAAGCAGTTCCGCTTCATGTTCCAGGCTCTCGCGCCCAGAGTCCGCCCTCTGCATCTTCAGTGCCAGCTGTCTGCCCTGCGCGCGGACCGCCGCAACGACGCCCACGTGACCCTTGCCCAATACATAATATGCCGAGGCCGGGATCTTACCAGAGAATTCTACGGTCTCCACGCCCAGTACCCTCAATTCTTCCATACGGGTCAGCATCTCCCCCGGGGTCGCCTGAGGATAGCACACGATCGAAGCGTACGGTTCCTCTGAAAGCTTGTTTACGGATACCGAGACAGATCTTTGCACAATGTTTTTCGAATCGACGTTGAAATAAAAAGCCTTCCGCAATGAAGCTGGGGTCTGGGATATATAATCTGCGGAGTCTGAGTTAATGTAACAAAATTTAAAAGCGCAAATGCAATAAGAGGACATGGTTCCCAAGAGAAGGATATACGACATCCTCGACGGATATGATGCCAGCGACCTGACGATAACGACGTTGTGTTCGCACTCCTCGTTGCAGATTTTTCACGGAGCACGCAAAATGGGCTTCAAAACCTTGGGACTTACGGTAAAAGACAACACGAAATACTACGACGCGTTCCCTCTGGCAAAGCCGGATGAGATAATAACCTACTCCGATTTTGACGAGATGAACGAGAGGAGCGGCGAACTTCTTGACAGGAATGTTCTGATAATACCGCACGGCTCCTTCGTGGAATACATGGGAGCGCAGAAGTACGAGGACTTCGAGGTGCCGTCATACGGCAACAGGGCAGTGCTCCAATGGGAGTCCAACAGGGAGAAACAGAGGACCTGGCTCACCTCCGCCGGCGTGCCCATGCCCAGACTCATCACCGATGCAAGGGAGATAAACGAAGCGGTCATGGTGAAATACCACGGAGCGAAAGGAGGCCGCGGGTTCTTCATCGCAAAGGACTACCCCGACTTCAAGATGTCGATCGACAACTCCCTGCCGTACACCATTCAGGAATACTGCATGGGGACCAGATATTACCTTCACTTCTTCTACGACCCTCTGAAAAAGGACGGCTACACGTGCAGGCAGGGAGGTTCTTTGGAACTTCTTTCCATAGACCGCAGGGACGAGAGCAACATCGACGAGATGTATAAGCTCGGGTCGATCGAAGATGCAAAGAGACGCGGCCTTTATCCGTCGTTCGTGGTCACAGGGAACACGCCGGTGGTGATCAGAGAATCGCTGCTGCCAAAAGCATTCGAGATGGGGGAGAACGTGGTCAACCGTTCCTATGAACTGTTCGGCGGGATGTGGGGGCCCTTCTGTCTCGAGACAGTAGTGACGGATAAGCTGGATTTCAAAGTGTTCGAGATATCCACAAGGATCGTCGCAGGAACGAACCCATTCATCTCCGGGTCCCCGTACGCAGACCTGATATACCCCGGCCTGAGCACCGGCGGCAGGATGGCGAAGGGGATAAAGGACGCCGCAGCATCGGGCGATCTGAAGACACTGATGAGCTGAGCCGGAAAATAAAGAATAATATAGTAATATTCACTGTGGGTCATTGATGGCGTCAAAAAGGCTTCAGGGAGTTCCGGCTTCGGGTACGGTTGCACTTTCTAATTTAGTGAGCCTAATGAAGATGCAGGGCAGGGACATAATCTCATTCTCGATGGGAGAGCCCGACTTCGATACTCCGGAGAACATAAAAGAGGTATGCAAGGCCTCCCTTGATGCGGGATTCACTCATTATACTCCGTCGCCCGGCATACCGGAACTGAGAAAGGCCGTGGCATCCAAGGCATTCTCGGACAATAAGATCCACTGCACGGCCAAGAACGTGCTGATAACCCCATGCAAGCACGCGATATTCATGTCCGCACTGGCGTTCCTCGACCCCGGAGACGAGGTCATATTGCCAGACCCCAGCTGGGTTTCGTACGAGGCATGCATAAGGCTTGCCGGGGCGAAGCCGAAGTACATCCCGACGAACTTCGACGACAACTTCGTCATCGATCCGAACCTCATTGCCGAGGCGATAACGCCCAAGACGAAAATGATCCTGCTCAATTCCCCTTCAAACCCGACCGGCAGCGTTATGCCCTGTGGGACGGTAAAAGAAATAGCCAACATTGCCAAGGAGAACAATCTGACGGTGCTTTCCGACGAGATCTACGAAAGCATCATTTACGAGGGGAACCACCATTCGATCGCAGCAATGCCCGACATGTTCGACAGGACCATTACGATATCCGGCCTTTCGAAAACATACGCCATGACAGGATGGAGGCTCGGTTGGGCAATCGCGTCCGAAGATAAAATTAAGGAACTGGACAAACTGCAGACCCATTCCATCTCATGCTGCGTATCCTTCACGCAGCCCGCCGCGGTCGAAGCGATAACCGGGCCGCAGGAAAAGAAGGACACCATGGTAAGAGAGTTCAGGAGGCGCCGCGACCTGGCGATAGACCTTATCGAGGAGATCAAAGGTCTCGACGTGAACGTTCCGAAAGGAGCGTTCTATCTGTTCCCCAGGTACGCATCGAAGGTGAAGTCGGAGATACTTTGCACAAAGATGCTCGAGGAAGCGCGCGTCGCCGTGACCCCCGGGTCCGCATTCGGGCCGAGCGGGGAAGGGTTCTTCAGGCTGTCGTACGCCGCAAGCGAGGAAAATATAAGGGAAGGGCTGGCAAGGATCAAAACATTCATTCAGAATCTTTAACTCCCCTCGGGCGCGTGCGCTGTAATAAATATATGCTCGCAGATAGCGGAGCCATACACACCCAGAGGGATAATGTTGAGCAGGAGACTTTTCACAGTAGGTCCGGTTAATGTGGAGCAGGAAGTTCTCCAGTCGATGACCAGGCCTATGATAACGCACAGGTCCAAGGATTACAAAACATTGCACCAGGCCATAATCGAGAAGACGAAGAAGGCACTGGATACGGACATGGACATCCTGATGGTAGGCGGTTCCGCATCCCTGTTCCTGGAAGGAGTGATCAGGAACGGCGTGAGATCGAAGACCCTCGGATTCACGAACGGGTCTTTCGGCGACAGGTTCATCGAGATAGCTGAACTCAACGGGAAAACGGTCGAGAAAGTGCGTGCCGATTGGGGCAAGGCGATCCGCGCCGAACACGCCAAAGGGAAAGCGAAGGACGACATTGAGGCCGCACATTGGGTAAGCAACGAGTCGTCGACGGGGGTGTTCAGCGACTCGAACGAGATCGCTGAAGAGATCAGATCGCAGAACCCGAACGCAATGCTGTTCGTTGATGCGGTGACATCGGCGTTCGCAATGGACCTGAAACTCAGGAAGCTGGATGCGGATGCGGTGATATTCGGTACGCAGAAGGCTTTGGCGCTCCCTCCCGGACTGGCGATGGTAGCGGTCTCAAGCAGACTTCTGGAAAAAGCAAAGACCGTCCAGAACAGGGGATTCTACACAGACCTTCTGAAATTAAAGAAACAGAACGACGAGAATTACGCTCTCACCACGCCGCCGGTCTCTCTAATGTACGCGCTGGACTTCCAGCTGGACCGCATCCTGTCGGAAGGGATGCAGGCCAGATTCAGTAGGCACAAGGAGATGGCGGACATCGTCGAGGAATGGGCGGGAAGAAAACTTCACGGCATATTCCCGGAGAAGGGATTCCGTTCGAACTCGATAAGCGTCCTCAACAAAGGGGATCTGGATTTCGATAAATTCCATTCGTCGCTGAAATCCAAAGGATATGAGATATCCAGCGGTTACGGGGACGTCAAGGACAGGACATTCAGGATAGGACACATGGGGGACACCACGCCTTCCGGCGTCAAGCAGCTGCTCTCCGTGATGGATGAAATATTGGAGGAAAAAGCATGACCGCCAAGATATTGGTCTCGGACTCTCTCGACGAGGAAGGCCTGAACATACTGAGGGGATCGGGGTTACCCGTGGACGAGAAGGTCGACCTCAGCGAAGACCAGCTATGTGAGATAATAGGGGATTATGACTGTCTGATCATCAGGTCGGGCACGAAGGTCACAAAGAAAGTGATAGATGCCGGGAAGAAACTGAGAGTGATCGGAAGGGCCGGCGTCGGAGTGGACAATGTGGACATCCCGTATGCTACGGAGAAGGGCATCCTGATAATGAACACTCCCTCAGCCAACATAATCTCGGCCGCAGAACATTCATGCGCAATGCTGCTGGCTCTTGCAAGGAACATTCCCTTTGCGCACATCTCGATGCACAAGGGCGAATGGAAGAGGAACAAGTACACAGGCGTCGAACTTAACGGCAAGGTCCTCGGGATCGTCGGGGTCGGGCGCGTCGGAGGAGAAGTGGCCAAGAGGATGAAGGCATTCAACATGACCCTCATCGGGTACGACCCCTACCTGCCGAAAGAGGTGGCCGATGAGATCGGCGTGAGGCTGACGACATTCGAGGAAGTGATCCAGAGCGCCGATTTCATGACGATCCACACGCCCCTGCTTCCCGAGACCAAGAATATGATAAGCATGCCCCAGTTCAAAATGATGAAGCCCAATGTAAGGATAGCGAATGTGGCGAGGGGCGGAATCGTGAACGAGGAGGACCTGTACACAGCGCTGAAAGAGAAGGTCATCGCCGGCGCGGCGTTCGATGTCTGGTGCAACGAACCCCTCTGCGAGTGCGACCTGAAGGTCCTGGAACTCGACAATCTCGTTACCACGCCCCACCTGGGGGCCAGCACCGTGGAGGCGCAGGAAAGGGTCGCGGTAGAGGTCGCCGTAGCGGCCGTGAAATACCTTAAGGACGGGGAGATAACGAACGCCATCAACGCACCGCGCGGAAAGAGGGACCCCGAGACGGAGGTCTTCATCCCTCTGGCGGAGCGCATGGGCATCCTCGCCCAGCAGATAAACGGCAACAACCCGGTGGCCGGGCTGGAGATAACGTACTGCGGCGAACTCGCGAACAAGCAGACGAAGATGCTTACCATTTCGATAGTGATAGGGGTGCTGAAGAACATCATCGGGCCCAACAACGCCAACATAATCAACGCGCTGCCTGTCGCAAAGCAGAAGGGCATATCGATAAAGGAGTCGTCCACGGAAAGGTCGGACGACTATGCGAACATGATCGAGGTGAAGGTCTCCTCCAAAGAGAAGGCAACAACCATCAGAGGTACGGTGTTCGGAGAACAGCCCAGACTGGTGGGGTATGACGAGTTCACATTCGATACGCCGATGAGCGGGGACATGGTGTTCGTTTCCTACAAGGACTCCCCCGGAATAATCGGCGCGGTCGGGACCGTGTTCGGCAACAACAGCATCAACATAGCGCAGATGTCGGTGGGAAGGCGCAACAAGGATGCGCTGATGGTCCTGACCGTGGACCAGAACGTTCCCGCCGCCGTCCTGAAAAAGATCGCCGAGGTAACCGGCACGAACGATGTCAAATACGCAGACCTCGTGGATGATGACTGAGGTGCCATGATGGATGATACTGTGACGGTGGAGGACCTGACCCTTGCCATTAAGAACAGCATTGACAAAAGCAAGGGGATGGATGAGGAAGAGGCATACGACCTTGCGATACACGTCCTGAACTTCTTCGGATATTCCGACAGGATAATCGATAACATACTTGAGCCGGAGGACAGGGACGCCTTCTATATGCTGGAGGACGCCGGCCTTCTCACCACCGAGAGGGAGGAGACCACCCTCTACGACGGAAGGGAGTGGAGGATACACTACTGGCTGTTCAGAAAGGACAAGATAAAGGAAATGATATATCCGGACGTCGGCACGGTCTCGGAGAAGACCGCCGATGAGTCCATGTTCTATGAGGACCTTCCGGATGACATCTGGTCCAGAAAGAAGTGATGAACGAAGAACCCCCGCCCGCAGACATATTCCCTTATGAATACAGAGGGAACCAGAAAGAGATAGCGGACCTCATAAGGGATACGGTGAAGAACGGCGGTTCGGCCGTCATCGAATCCGGAACGGGCACGGGCAAGACCGTGGTCTCCATGGTCGGCGCTCTGGAGGCCGCGCTGGGTACCCACCGTAAGATAATCTATCTGACCCGGACAAAGTCCCAGCAGAAGCAGATCGTGCAAGAGGCCAGAGCGATATCGGAGAAACATCCGATCATATGCATAGGCGTACAAGGCAGAAGTCCGCACACCTGCCCGATGATGTCCAGGGACCCGGAGAACGAGACTGGGACCTCCGAGGAGCTTTCGAGGCTGTGCTCGGAATACAAAAAGGACGACGGCACAGGCAGACCATGCGTTTATTACGAGAACATCGGGAGGACCGATCTGCAGGAGCTGCTGGATCATGTGAAAAAGGCGCATCCGGAGCCTGAGGAGTTCGCCGAGTACTGTCTCAAGAGGGACCTGTGCCCATATGAGACGGTGAAGCATCTCATGAAGCATGCAGATGTTGTCGCGGCCCCTTATTCTTTTATTTTCATGCCGCACATCAGGGACAGATTCATGGAATGGGCCGGAGCCCCGCTGTCCGAAATGGTGATGATAGTGGACGAGGCCCACAACCTCCCCGATTATCTGAGAGAGGTCATGTCGCTGGAATACAGCTCGAAGGCGATGGCGCTTGCGGAGAGGGAGGCGGCCGAATGGAATGATCCGGATGTTCACGCCGGCCTCTCGGTGACCGATGTGATAGGGGTGCTCAGAGAGTGTCTGGACGAGGCTCTCTCACAATATCTTACCGGCGATGACGGAATGATGCCGTCCACCTTCCTTCAGGACGAGCTCATGGTCAGGCTGGGCATGTCGTCGCACTCTTTGAACATGGTGTACAAAGGCCTGATCGATAGGGGAGAGATGATCGCCGAGATCAAAAAATCAAAAAAGAAGCTCCCCCGCTCTTACATTCTGTCGCTCGGGTCGTTCCTGTCGGCCTGGAACATGTCGGACGAGGAAACGAACGTTTTCCTGGTCAGCGGAGGGGACAATCCAAAGTTCCAGGCGTACTGCCTTGACCCCATGATGGCGGCGGAGCCGCTCAGGCTGTGCTGGTCCTCCGTACACATGTCCGGGACACTGGCGCCCCTCGCGGACTACACGGAGGAGATAGGCCTCAGGGATGCGGTCGAGCGCATCTTTCCCTCCCCTTTCCCGCCGGAGAACCTGAGGATACTGTATGTTAACGACGTTTCGACCAAGTATGATGAATTCAACAACATCCCCGAGGTATACAAGAGGATGAAGGCCCATCTCGTCTCCCTTGTCAGGGCCGTCAAGAGGAACACTGCGGTCTTCTTCCCGTCGTATGCGATAATGGAGCGGTTCCTGGCGGACGGCATCGGGAAGGAGATGGGAAAGGAACCGTTCATAGAGAGGAGAGGGATGACGCAGCTTGAACTGACGGAGGAGGTGTCGCAGTTCAGACTTTCCGAGGGAAGCGTTCTTTTCGCGGTCACGGGAGGCAGGATAAGCGAAGGGCTGGATTTTCCGGACAGGGACCTTGAGATGGCAGTGTTGATAGGCATCCCGTACCCCAAACCCACCGCCAGACAGGAGGCCCTGCGCAGATATTTTGATATGAGGTTCGGCAATGGCTGGGAGCATTCGTCGAAAATACCGGCCATGAGGAAGATGAGGCAGGCGATAGGCAGGCTGATAAGGTCGGAGACCGACAGAGGCATCGCGGTGATCCTGGACCGCAGGACATTCAATCTGGAGGACATAAACGCGGAACCGACGGATGATCCCTGCCGGGATGTGGCCGCATTCTTCCGTAATGAGCAAAAATAATAAAGGGGTCTGTAGCTGAGGGTATTTTATGGATATAATCGTTGATGACGACGTCAAGGAACTGATAATGTCGGAGGGGCGCGATTACAGGATCAGCACATCATGCACCGGCCCGGCCTTGGTGCCGACCACAGTTAAAAGGCCGAAAGAATCCGACATAAAGATACCGGTCGGAAACAATACGCTGTTCATCTCCATTGTTCAGGCCCGGTACGTCCGGAGAATTACCAAGGATATGCTGTACAACAGAGAGGACTTCGACTCCTGTTTCGCGTTCTATTGAGTTCAGGACAATCTTTTTGCGTTGCCGACCGCAAACGATACGAGCTCATCCATGCCTGATGACTCGTCGAATTTCTTCATTTTTTGAAGGTCCGCTTCGGTGATCGGTTTGGAGGGGACGATCGAACACCCGTCCGATCGGGCGATGGAGATCTCGTAGGTCCCGATCTCTTT
>WRKC01000080.1 GCA_009778275.1 Methanomassiliicoccaceae archaeon | reverse complement strand
GGTGATCTGAGCTCTCCACGACGGTTTGTCGAGTTTTGACGTCCATTTCGGGCGCCGGCGGGAAGCCCCCCTGTCGCTGCGCGACAGGGGGGCTTCCCATAGTGACGGAATTTGCGTTGAATCTCATCCGCGTCTTCGGGTCGAAAACAGTCGAGTACAGACTTTACCTGTACATCACAGCGGAACAGTACCCCACTACCGAACCGACATCATATTCCAGCGAGTCCCAGGAGTCGGAATACTTCAAAATCTCTATCCTCGAAGGTTCGTGATACAGCATCGCCGTGGCCATCGGGCCGTATCCGCAGACAGATATCCTGTTCCTTTCGATGACCGAATACATCCCGCCCACATCCTTCTCAGCGATCCTTTCGAGCACCATCAGGTTCAGCCTCTCCGCCGTCTCCTTGGGGATGTAATGGGCCATATCGCTTGATGCTATGACGATCACGTCCCTTCCCCTGCACGCTTCTCTTATCGTGGCCGCCAGCTTTTCCGCCGCCGCTTTGCTTTGGTCCCCCATTATGATCGGAACGATCTTCGGGTCTTTGTCGATGAATTGTAAGAAGGGGATCTGAACCTCGATGGAATGCTCATACGCATGCGCGTCGCTGTCGGAGGGTAAGGTCTCTGCGAGACGGGCGGCGATTTCCTCATGTATCTTGCATGGTCCCAGCGGTGTGAGGAAGTCCTCTTTGCACATCACTGCCCTGTACGGCACGCCGTAGTGGTCCGGCCCTATGATTATGTACGCTTCCGGCAGCCCGTCCTCCGCGATCCTCTTGTAAGTGTGGGCGGCGTTCATCCCCGATGCCATATATCCGGCGTGCGGGGCGATGGCGGCGGAGATGGCCCTTTCGTTTCCGATGCACTCCGGGAGTCCCGGTCCGATCTCGTGAAGGAAACAGCCTTTGATGTTTGCCAACAATTCGCCTTTGTCCGCAGGATAGAATCTGCCCGCTACAGCAGGATGCCTCATGACCTAAAATGTGTATTAAAGAGTAAATGGTTTGCCCAAACCGCTCAGAGCTTGGCTTCGAAATCCTCGATCTCCATCTGGAAATCCGCAGGGTCCTTGATATCGCCTCTCGCAACGAGGACCTCTCTTGTAAGAAGCCAATAGATGCAGGCGAGCGCTCTCCTTCCTTTGTTGTTGGTCGGTACCACAAGATCAACGTTCCTTGTCTCGTTGTTCGCATCGCAGAGTGCTATTATCGGGATCCCGAGGTTGAGGGCCTCATTGAGGGCCTGCTTATCGGCGGCGGGGTCCGTCACCATAAGGACCTCCGGCTCGATGAACGCTTCATTGGAGGGGTTCGTGAGCGTGCCGGGAACGAAACGTCCGGCGAATGCGGGTGCGCCTATGGCTTTGGAGAACTCCCTTGCGGGCCTCTGGCCGTACTGCCTTGCCGACACTACAAGTATCCTTTTCGGATCGTATCTGGCAAGGAAGCTTGCCGTCGCCCTTATCCTGTCATCTGTCTTTTTGACATCCAGCACATAAAGTCCGTCCTGCCTGACCTTGTAAATGAAGTCCTTCATGTCCGCGCTTTTCTGCTGTGTACCTATGTGCACCCCTGATGTCAGATACAGGTCCTCTGAAACAAGCAGGTCTTTGTTGACGGTTACGCTCTCCTCTTCGCTCATTATGATTCCTCGATTAATTCCTGACCACTGTGATGGGTATGAGATCCTTCCCATACTCCAGCATGGCGATGTCTATAGGGTCCAACATATCCCCCGGATAGTCGATGAGGACAGGGGCGCCGTACGATATCTGAAGCGCCCTCGCGCCTATGATCCTTGCCTTCTCAAACCTAGTGTACATCATTTCTTCCACCACACAGGATGGCAGGTTATTATGATGCCTGTTATAAACCTTTCTGAGCGCTCGCAACTTCCTTTTATTTTATTCTGTTAGTATACAAACATATAACGCACGCGCGATAGCAACGTATTTTTACACCAAGCGTGATTGACGCGTCATGTCGAATGAGCTGGAGACCTGCCTTGCCGCGCTGTTCATTAACAAAGGCAAGGATGTCCTCACGGCAAAGGAGTTCACCATGTACGCGTCCCTCGATCTTAGGTGGATGCAGGTCAGGGATGCTAACGCATTAATGAACGTTCTTATCGAAAAGAAGCTCATGTCAAAGAACGGCGATTACCTTCGCCCTCTGATCAACATCTCGGAAGTGAGCGTGCCGGTCGCATACAGGCCTTCCGCGGACCTCATCAAGGCCCTGAATAACAATACCTCCAAACAGCCGGCGGCCACAAAAAAAGATGCCGCTCCGGATCTGCTGCCCAAGCTGATCCAGGAAGCATTGGCCTCGGGAATGGAGAAGGGAGCGTTCGTTTCCGAATGCAATAAGATCAGTAAAAGGATGGATGTCGATATGGCCGTGGCCGCAATAATGATCCTGAAAGAAAGGGGCGTGGATGCCACGCCGTTCATTGAGGAAGCGCGCTCCTCCGTACTCAGCAGGTGATCATTCTTTTTTTATGAAGTTGCTGAGGGTCATATTTTCGGATTTTTTGCCGCCGTCTCCGACCTGGCCTCCGGACTGCACAACTTCCCAGAGCACTATGTTCAGCGCTTTCTCTAGTTTGGCGATCATCTTATCGTCCGGGATGAGATCGTTCGCTTCTATCCTCGCGATGATGCCCCTCCTCTCGAATATCGATTTGGAGAACTCGTCAAGGTCCATGCCCTTCGCTTCCCTCGCATTCCTGACCACCGAACCATAATCGTCCTTAAGTTCCCTGGTCGTCGAGGTGTAGATGTCTCTGGTCTGCATTCTCCTTTCCCTTTTCTGCAGCCTGTCCTCTATCACTGATTTCGGTACCGGCGACCCGGGCGAGGCATTGGACCCTTTATATTCGTCCCCGAATCTGGCACAATTCTGGCACAGATTCAGCTTCGTACCTTCGACCATCATGGGCTTCGTAACGGGAACCTCCTTCCCACACATTTCGCAGATCATTGAGTACTAGATTGATAACATAATTATTAAATTGACGGTAGGACCGAAAAAAGTAATAAAAATGAGAAGTGAATACGACCTATAGTGGTATCCTTAATGAACGACACTCCAATAGAAGAACTGAAGGCAAAAATAATCACGTTAGAAGAAAGAAACATCAGATTAATGGAGGATCTTCAGTCCGCCGAGAACGACAAACGTTATTCCGAAGGAGAATTGTTCAGATTACAGAAGGACCACAGCAGGATAAGGGCGGAGCTCGAGAGACTTAGAAGCCCGCCTTTGATAGTCGGTTCGCTGCGCGACGTCCTCCCTGATAACCGCGTCGTCGTCAAAAGCTCCACGGGACCGGACTTTATCGTTTCCGTTTCGGAATACATACCCCATAGCAGTCTCGTGCCTGGCGCCAGGGTGTCGCTGAACAAGCAGACCCTCGCGGTGATGAACGTTCTGCCTCTGCCTCTGGACCCGATAGTCACCGGCGCGGAGATAATCGAGAAGCCGGACGTCACCTATGAGGACATAGGCGGCCTCGCCAAACAAATGGTCGAGCTGCGCGAAGCCGTCGAAGACCCGCTTCTCAGACCCGAACTTTACGCAAAGGTCGGCATCGAGCCTCCGAAAGGCGTATTGCTTGTCGGCCCCCCCGGAACGGGCAAGACCCTCATGGCAAAGGCGGTCGCCAACGCCACCCAAGCATCATTCATAAGATTCGTCGGCTCCGAGCTTGTCCAGAAGTACATCGGCGAAGGTGCCAGGCTCGTCCGTGAGCTGTTCGATCTTGCCAGAGAGAAGGCCCCCAGCATAATATTCATTGACGAATTGGATGCCGTGGGCGCCAAGAGGATGGATGTCGCTACGTCCGGGGACAGAGAGGTCCAGAGGACGCTGATGCAATTGTTGGCCGAGCTTGACGGATTCACACCGACAAGCGAGGTGAAGATCATCGGCGCCACGAACCGGCCTGATATCCTGGACGATGCGCTCCTCAGGCCCGGAAGGTTCGACCGCATCATCGAGATAGAACTGCCGGATGTGGACGGGAGGACTCAGATATTCACGATCCACATGTCCCGCATGAACATCGACAAAGGGATCAAGCCGAGGAAACTGGCCGAAATGACCGACGGTGCTTCGGGAGCGGAGATAAAGAGCATGTGCACCGAGGCGGGAATGCTCGCGATACGTGAGGGCAGAGACCTGGTGGTCGAACGCGACTTCATACTTGCGAGAACAAAGGTGACAGAAGCCGGAAGGAACAAAGTGAAGAGCGCTCCGGCGTATATGTTCGGATGAACGCCTTAATCCCTTTCGGGGTCCTCTCCGCCGAAGAAAGAGAGCTGGGCGGCTGCATATATCTCTTCCAGCCCTATCTCTTCCTCTGCCGATACGCCCCTTATCCCTCCGAACACGCCTGTGTTCTCCAGAGCTTTGAATAACTCCATTCCCACCACTGTCTGGGGGTCGGAGTCCTCATCCAGAAAATCCCCGTAGAGGGCATCCGGATTCTCGAACCAATCCATCATCCTCTCGGTCTCTTCCTCCGCCAGGGTATCGATCTTCGAAAGCAGGTTTATCATCGGAAGCTGCAGCCTGAACTGCACCAATGCGGAAAGCATCATCGAGGACACGAACCCGTTCGGCCTCCTGCATAACATCGGATCGGAAAGATAAGCTATCATGGACCTTTCCTTTCCCAATGCATTGACGATAATGTTGGAAGACTCCCTGAACGCGAACAGTTCTAGCTGTCCGGGGGTGTCGATGAGGACGAACTTGGTCTTGTACCCGTCAAGGACCGATGTCAACTTATGGATGTTCATCGCCATCAGGTCTGCTGCGACTACCTGCGCGCCGTTCGGCCCGAGAGAGTATTCGTCCATTACCTCTCCGAGGGAAATCCACTCCCTTATGTCGATATCCGCATCATAAGCAAGCTTATCGGTCCCCGGGTCAAGGTTCAATGTTATCGCGTCTATCCCGTTTTCGTCGAGCCATTGTTTGAACGCCCTTACCATTGTGCTCTTTCCGCTCCCTGCCGTGCCGACGAAATAGATGTTCCTCATAAGACCGCCATGATATCCCCCTGATACATTTATAAAATTGCGTTTCCGGCCGAATACCTGCGGGGGCGGGCGGCTCCCGCTGGAGCCGGTGCGGACCTTGCGTAAGTATAATTAAAGGATAAGCATGTTCAGGAACTATGAAAGCCTTAAAGGACAACAGTATCGCATTCTCCTGGTTCGGGATCATCGGGGTCGCGGTATTCATTATCGCATGGATGTGCGCAGCGTCCATCGATGCCACCTGGCAATTCGGTGTGAACACGCTCTCCGAGTTCGGCATCTCGGATACCGACGCAAGTTACTATTTCAACTACGGCTGCAGGATCACGGGCATCCTGATAGTGGTCACCGGGATCGGGCGCGTTCTGTACTCAAAGAATGCGGGCTATACGATAGGCGGGATCCTTCTTGCCGTCGGCGGGTTCTTCCTTGCTCTCGTAGGCGTATACACCATGGATACGGATGCGCATTCGCTCGTCGCGGTGTGCATGGCGGTGTTCTTATTCGCGGCGATAATCGCTATTGCCGCAGGGAACTGGGCCGCCGACAGGAAGGTCTTTGCCGGGGTCGGCATCGCGTCCGCCTTCATCCTGTTCGTCCTGGCAATCGCCGGCGACACTGCCGTGCTTGAGGCGTACGGCATCATTGTGGCGATGATCTGGTTCCTCGCCGAGAGCGTGAACGTTATCCTTTACCGCAGGAAGGATTAATAAGAGTGATAAAGTTAAGAGGGTAGGTGCAAAGATGGAAACAGTACCTGGAAATGTCAAGATCGGCAGTGCGCTGGGATTCATCGGAGGTGTGGTCTGCATTATCTCCATGGCCCTTTTCTTCGAAGCCGAGGAAAGCGCGGTGTTGGATATGGGAGTGTACATGCTCATAGCCGTCATGTTCTTCGCTTTGGCCGGCGGATTCACCAAAAACGGGCCGTGGTCCTGGGAAGTATTGCTGCTCATGACATTCCTGACGATAGGCATTGTTGTCAGTTCGGCAGTATTGGGGGCGGTGGACCCGTACGCAGGCGCGATCCTTGTCCTGATCGGGATCCTGATCGTCATCGGCCTGTCCATGCGGTCTTCCAAAACATGGGCCAACAGGATGAGGTTCTGAAACCAGTGCCCGGGACCGGGCATTTTTCATCCTTCGTACTCATTTAGGGTACGTTTAAATCCTTTGGACTCATTCCACAACGGTGGACTCGAAATACACCTTCGCCCTTAGAAAAATCGCCTTGTTGGGGGGGATAGAGGACTATGTCGTCCTATCCTCCAGAGAACTGGGCGATGCTTTGGAAATGAGCCAACAGTCCGCATCAAAAAGAATTCTTGAACTTCTTGACGAGAAACTTATAATAAGGGATCTGGGCGCGAGGAAACAGCGCATAAAGCTTACTCAGAAGGGGATCGAGGAGCTGAAACAGGAATACGGCGAATACAGAAGGATATTCGAGATCAGCGACCAGATAACCCTGCACGGAGCGATCGCCGACGGCATGGGGGAGGGCAGGTACTACGTTTGCCAGATGGGATACATGGCCCAGTTCGAAGAAAAACTCGGATTCAGGCCGTACGAGGGGACACTTAACGTTGTTGTCGACAGAGAGGACGTCAGCAAACTCGACATCATCCGCAGCGCACCCGGAGAGGCCATAACCGGCTTCACGCAGGACGGCAGGTCCTTTGGAGGGGCGATCGCGCACAAATCGAAGATAAGGAATATCGAATGCGCGATCATCATACCCGAAAGGTCGCACTACGACAATGTGATAGAGATAGTGTGCCAGTACCACCTGAGGAGGACGCTCAGCATAGGGAACGGCGACCGCCTCGAGATCAAAGTGAAGGTCTGACCCTTTCTTCAATGGACCGCCATCGGGATGATGTTCTTCTCATCTCCTTCCGTACCGGGCAGAGGGAACAAAACATATTAAAACAATTAATACATGGCTCCGAATTGGTACGATGACGTATATTCGGGTGATCTCAGGATTTTTGAGGAGGGATCATCCGGATGCGCCCATGTCGGTTCGGTGAATGTTATGGTCTCCAATAAGATTACGGTAAAACGCAAGGTTTCTTTTCAACTGTACGAAATAAAAATAAGAGGCGCCGATGACGTCGGCCTTAAGAAGATCTCGAAAGACCTCGGCCTCGGCCTTTCGCTCGATGAGATGGAGACCATAAAAAAATACTTCGTCGGGGAGAACCGCGATGCCACCGACATAGAGCTGCAATCGCTTGGGCAGGCATGGAGCGAGCACTGCTGCTACAAAAGCTCCAAATCGATACTAAGAGAATTCGTCTTCGGCATCGATCATCCCGATATCATGTCGCGCGGCGATGCGGGAGTCATGAGGTTCGACAGAGGGCACGGGTACGCTTTGAGAATAGAGAGCCATAACCACCCTTCCGCGGTGGAACCGTACGGCGGTGCCGCAACTGGCGTCGGCGGGATATTGAGGGATGTGGTGTGCATGGGAGCAAAACCCATCGGCATCGTCGACCCGTTCTGCGTCGGCATGATAGATACCGAAAAAAAGCTGCCGAAAGGGACCATACATCCCCGCGACCTGCTTGAAAAAGCCGTCAAAGGAGGAAAGGACTACTGCGATACGCTGAATGTCCCCACCGTATCCGGGGCGTTCTTCTTTGATGATAGATACACGGGGAACTGCCTGATCAACGTCGGTGCGCTGGGCATAGTAAAGAACAAAGAACTTAGGAACAACTTCGTCGGCGGCCCGGGAGAGATCTTCCTGTTATGCGGAGAACCGACCGGGCGCGACGGCATACACGGCGTGAACTTTGCATCCGCAGACTTTTCTGCGGCTGAGGAGAACAAAGGCGCCAGGCATGGCGTCGGCCCTATTCCGAAACGTTTTGTGCTGGCCGCCTGTCTTGAAGCGAACAAGGCGGGCCTCGTGACCGGAATGAAGGACCTCGGCGGCGGCGGGCTGAGCTGCGTCGTGGGCGAAATGGCCCTGGGAGGCAAATGCGGTGCCGAGATCGACCTTGAGAAGGTACCGCTGAGGGACAAGGATCTGGCTCCGTGGGAAGTGTGGGTGTCGGAAACGCAAGAGAGAATGATGCTTGCGGTGAAAGAGAAAGATGTGGAGAAGGTCCTGAAGATCTTCGGCAAACACAAGGTCCCCGCCACGGTCGTGGGAAAAAGCACGGACATTCCGCGCACCAAGGTCTTCTGGGACGGCGAGCTGATATTCGATATGGACTTGGAATTTCTCACGGGAGGTCCGGTATACAACAGGGCTTACACTGAACCGAAGGTGTCTTCGAAAGCAGAGGAGAAGATACCTAAGCTGCCTTCCAACAACGGGATCATTATCGCTCTCCTTTCCGATCTGAACATCGCGTCGAGAGAATGGGCGATCAAACAATTCCAAAAGAAGGGCAAGAGTACGATAGAAGGGCCTATGGCGGGGAACGGCCCGGGGGACGCAAGCATCATTGCACCCGTGAAAGGATCGTACAAAGGCCTTGCGGTGACCGTCGGATGCAACCCATGGCTGGTCGAGGCTGACCCGTACCGCGGAGGCATGGGGTGTATCGATGAGGTATGCCGCAACTTAGTGGCGGTAGGGGCAAAGCCGCATGCATTCACCGACTGCCTGAATTTCGGGAACCCGGAGAAACCGGACCGCATGGGGGAACTGCGTGAGTCGGTAAGGGGGCTGGGAGAGGCCGCACGCGGCCTGAACATCCCAATACCGTCAGGCAACGTGAGCTTGTACAACGAATCGTCCAACGGCGTCTGCATATTGCCTACGCCGATGGTCATCGGTACCGGGCTGATAAAGGACATCAAGAAAGCGGTCACAGCGGACCTTAAAGAAAAGGACGATCTGCTGTTCCTCATAGGCGAAACTAAGGATGAGATGGGCGGTTCGCTGCTGTTCCGCAGATTCAAAGGCACAGGCGGAGATGTCCCCAGCGTCGACCCTGCCAACCTCAAGAGCCTAATGGACAAAGTGCTGTTGGCGATGGATAAAAGGCTTGTGAAAAGCTGCCACGACTGTTCCGACGGAGGCTTCGCGGTCGCTATGGCAGAGATGTGCATCGGCGGTAATATCGGGGCGGACATCGACCTTTCAAAGGTCAAAGGCACGGACATGGTAAAGCTGTACTCGGAAAGCAACACCAGATGGATAGTCGAGATAGCAAAGGCCGACGAAACCGCATTCAAAAGGATCTTTGGGAAAAAAGCGGTCTGCATCGGAAAGACCGGCGGCACGCGCCTGAAGATAGAGGGGTCGTCCGTCAGCCTGGCGGTCAAAGATCTGAAGATGGCGTGGAAAGAGCCTGTCGGAAAGATAATGAAGGGCTGATAGCCCCCTTATCATTTCCCCGCATCGTATGATGTCTTCCTTCCGAAGATAAGATAACCGGTATGACCCAGCATCTCAAATGCGGGTCTCACGCCTCCGGGATGTACCTCCAGGCCGCGCTGTATGTTCTCGAGCGCATATACTTCGGCGAACCCTTTATCTCTGAGGGCGGCCACGATCTTCTCGGCCTGATTCATGTTCGGGACGTACGAGCATATGCGGCCTCCGGCCCGAAGATTGCCATAGAGGTTATCCAAAGCGAGCCATGGGTCCGGCATATCCATTATCAGCGCATCTGCGGTAACATCGACCTTGATGCTTCTGGCATCTCCTATCGTGTACTCCCAGTGGCCGTCGAGTCCTGTGCGTTTGATGTTCTTCAGCGCGCGCTTGGCGTTTTCCTCTTTGAGTTCCAGCGTATGCACCGAACCCGCCGGCGCCACTGCGTTCAAGAGCGCGGTGGTCAGTCCTCCGGATCCGGCGCCCACCTCCAGAATAGTGCTTCCCGACCTTATGTCGCAATTGAGAAGTATCGTCGCCGCATCCTTGGGAGTGATTATCTGCGCCCCTCTGTCCAAAGAATCCATCAGCTCGACGATGCCTGGCCTGAAAACATGGTAATCCTTCCCGACGATGCTGATCGGCGACCCGTCGTCGAGATCCCTGAACCTTGAACCGTCCACTGTCCCGAGCGCCTGGATCTTCAGCATCTCGTACGAGACCTTGAGCCATATCCTTTTCCCGGACCCGTCCGCCAGGTATACCGTCTCGCCTTCCTCGAATGGCATTTCATCACATCGTGCGGGCGGCCAGTGTGAATCCGTCGGTATCTTTGCCGCATATTATGCATTTGCCTGCGTACCTTCCCTCTTTGGCGTAAGGTTTCCCGAGTATCTTGAGGTCGTGTGCGTCTTCGAACTTGTGGCCGCATTCATCGCAGCCGCACCACCCGAACCTCAGGACCTTCCCCTCCGGTATATTGTCAAGGGAGTCGATATCCTGCAGCATGGTTAACTGAGAGGCCTTTGCCTTCTCCAGAAGAGAGGAGGATATCATGTTGAGGATGATCTCCACGCCCCGGCCGACATTGTC
>WRKC01000079.1 GCA_009778275.1 Methanomassiliicoccaceae archaeon | reverse complement strand
ATCATAAAAGCCGCGGAGAAGAGATGAGGATCTGCGTCATAGCTGAAGGGGATACGCTCGAATCATATGTCGCGGAGGATTTCGGCCACGCCCCGTTCTTTCTGATAGTCGATGCGGACACGCTTGACTATCATGTTGTGGCGAACGAATATGCCGATTCATTGGGCGCGGGGATGAAAGTGGCCGATGCGATCGCGGGGATGGGAGTAGATGCCGTGATCACCGGAGGCATAGGTTCCCACGGCCTCGATATCCTGGGCAAGGCAGGGATACACGTGGCCTACGACGAGGAAGGGACGGTCGAAGAGTGCGTGATGGACTTTAAAAGAAGACGCGAAGCGAGGATCTCGCGGCAGGAAGGATCACCGAAGAGCGGTTAACCGGCGTCCACAGGTCCGAGGGGATCGTCATTCTTTTTCATGACGCAGTATCTCAAAATTCATTTCCGCCCCTCAAATAAACATATCAAATCGTTATCCGCGCTGCTTTGGATCTTTAATTGCGATGATGTGAAAGGACGCGGTCAGACCGACCTCTTGTCCCCCCATATTATCTTGTGAAGCTGCGGGAGCACCCTCACGTTCAGTTTCCTGCGGACGACCTCTTCCGCGATGGGGAGAAGGTCCATGCCTCCCACCGGGCAGAATATTATGTTCGCGTCCGTCCTGTTCTCTCTTATGAACCGCATAGCGTAGTTGAGATCCACTTGGTCCCCGATCACGAACTTCAGCTGATCCTTCTTCCCGATGTGTTCGAGGTTCGAAATAAGGTTTCTTCCCGACATTCCCGATGAGGGGCACTTTACATCGAGACTGACGATTATCCTGTCATCCTTCGGTATCCCGGAGATGTCCACTGAGCCGTTGGTCTCCACAACTATCCTTTTGCCGGCCTCAAGAAGCCTATCCAACAGCTCCGGCATATCTTTCTGCAGCATCGGCTCCCCGCCGGTGATGCAGACGTTCTCGGTATCGTCGACCATCTCCATTATCTCGTCAACGGATGTCTCCATGCCGCCTTCCTGAGCATAAGCGGTATCGCACCATTCGCACCTGAGATTGCAGCCTGCCGTCCTTATGAAATATGTGGGGGCACCTATCATCAGCCCCTCTCCCTGGATCGATCTGAAATACTCGCAGATCTTCATTTTATTCACCGATAGCGTATCTCGTCCTTGTATCCGGCTTCCTCGAAGCCTTTCATCCTCAGTCTGCATGAGTCGCAGTGGCCGCAAGCGGCCTTCCCGCCTTCATAGCAAGACCATGTAAGATGCAAAGGGGCGTTCAGCTCCTTCCCTTTCCTCACGATGCTGGCCTTGGAAAGGCCGAGTATCGGGGCCCTTACCTCTGCGGCCCTTCCTTCCATCCCTGCTTTCGTGCCTTCGGCAAGTGTCTCCCTGAACGACCTGAAGAACTCCGGCCGGCAGTCCGGATATCCGGAATAGTCCACGGCGTTCGCCCCTATGTATATCGCCTCCGCACCGATGCTCTCGCTGATGCCGGCCGCCATGCTCAGGAAAATAAGATTCCTTGCCGGAACATATGTTATGGGTATCTCCGCATCGAGTTCACCCTCTCTGTCGGCGGGCACTTCGAGCCCGCCGTCCGTAAGGGCCGATCTGAAGGACGACAGGTCCATGTTGATCACCAGACTCTCTATGCCGTAATGCTTGCACACAGCCTTCGCGGAATCCAGCTCCTTCTTGTGTCTCTGTCCGTATCTGAAACTGACCGCCGTGACGTCCATCCCTTCGTCAAGCGCGATGGCCAATGTCACTGCCGAGTCCAGTCCTCCCGATAATAACACGACGGCCTTCGGCATCACAACACCTTTGTGTACCATGCCGTCTGCCCCCGCTCCTCGTCCAGCCCTACGGCGACGCTCCTGACCGTTCTTGGGAGATCCGTGTCGGCGACGATCCTCTCCGTCATCATCCTGGCCATCTCCTCTGCCGTCGTCGTCGGTATATCCAGAAGCAGAACGTCCTCTTCCGGGAAAACGTACCTCTTGCCGCAGGAAACAGCCTCTATGGAACCGTCCTTCTTTTCTATCTTCACGATCTTGGAGGCCGCCGGCAGAAGGACCTTATGATCCATCTCCGCTGTCATCGACCTGAGTTTCTTCTTTAGGATGACGAAGTCCATTACCATGCCGTTCTCATCCAGTTCCCCTTCGAGCCTGATCCTTACGATATAGCTGTGCCCATGAAGCCTGGAACACTTCTCGTGCCTCGGAATGAAATGACAGGACGAGAAAGTTATCCCGGTATGCCCCCCGTCTATCTCTATGATCATCTCTTTCCCTCTGCCAATTTCATCGCGAGTATTAGTGAGTCCAAATAGTCCGTCTTCGCTCTGGACGTGTCAACGAAGACCTTATCGATATTCAGCACCGGGGCGCCCAGAGCTATGGCGTCGCCGATGAAATGCAGGGTCCTGAAAATCAGGTTTCCGGTTATCCCGTCCGGCGCTATTATCAGGTCCGCTTCCTCGACCGCGGATTCAATCAGTATCTCCGCATGATATGCATCATAACCTTCCTCTTTGAGAATGGCCACCAGTTTCTCCGCGTCCTCGATGGTCTTGTCGACGGCCTTGGTCCTTCCTTTGTCGCCGCTTCTGCCTCCGGACATTACCGCTATCTTCGTTCCGGCCCCCATATCTTTCATGAGTTTCATCGCTTTGACGGCGATCCTGTGTTTCTCCTCAACGGTGGACCCCTCGTCTATGCCTACCGGTGCCATGAAGAACGCGCGGCCTCTTTTCGGCTCCATTATGACCAGCCTTTCCAGTTCTTCTACCCCCGCCCTTTCCTTCAGGATATGAAGCAGATCGGAGGACGGCATGTCCCCCCTGACGGCCGCGTCGATCTTCCCGGTGTACAGGTCGTCCACGAGCTTTTTCGGGTCTGTGTATATCGTTATGCCTTTTTTGTTCAGCGTGCGGACGCTGCTCTCCACATGCCGGGAGTCAGCGCAGCGGCCGATCCCGACGCGTACGTCCGGAAGTTCTGCCTGAAGAAGGTCCTTTACTGTGAACATCGGGTGTTGATAATATCGTGCGTATTAAGGATTTGTGATGACACTGGGAAATGTTCTTCTGCGAAAATAACAACACGGAGGGCCGAACGGCCGGAATCGTTCAGATGATAGTGTCGAACTCGTAATCTTCCCATTTCCTGATGCCAAGCGCAATCTCCGCTTCGGTCACGGTCAGCATTGGTTTGGAATATCTTGCCGAATCGTCCATGGCTATTCTCGGGCAGGCGGTGTTGATGTATGCGTCCACTTTGTAATGCATAAGGGCATCCGGGCCGATCTCTCCGATCGTCAGCCTGTACGCCTTTTTCCCCTGGCCGTTTATCATGTCGATCATTATGTCGGCGGCGGCGGACCTGTTCTGCCCGGCTTTGGTGCAGACTATCACAAGGAAACTTTCCGCGGCCTTCGCCGCTTCTATGGTGGCGAACCTTTTTCTGAGCATCCTTTCTTTAGCCTCGTCCACCTTTCTTATCTCTCCCATGACCGGATTGAGGACCAGCATCTCCTTTTTCGTGCTGAATGCCGCCGCGAGGGGGTGGAAATCTCCCTCCCCGAGATACAGGAAGGCGTCCACCTCATCGCGGACGGATGCGGCCGAACTGTAATTGCAGCCAAGCACCTGGCCGGGGTGGAATATCCTGCTGTCGCCTTTCCCGACAAAGACCTCCTTCCCGTCCTCTTCGAGCACCGCCTTCGCTTTCTGAATGAGCCCGATATACTGTACGGTGGCCAGAAGTCCTATCCTCTTCGGCAGCATTCCGGACGCCTTCCTCACGGCGTCTTCGATGTCCGGGTCAGCCCTGACCTCTATGAAAAGAACATCCTCGTCATTCTCCTGCGGATGGATCGGTGAGTGCCCGAAATGCACCAGCGCATCCGCGTATATTCTGTGGTCAGTGAAAAGGTCGCATGCGCCGTAGCATGGGTCGCCCAGAATAATGACGCTCGCGCCTGTGAGGTTGGAGAGAAAATCAGATATCCGAAGGGCGTCGCCCTTCAGACCCTCGGGCAGCTGGACGGCCACGCTGCCGTAGCCATTCTTTTTGATCCATGACACTGCCGAGTTCAGATCGAGATCGAACATTTACTTCAGGTATTCCTGCCCCTTCTCTACATCTACGTAGCAGGGGGACGGGAATTTCATCGACGCCTTCCAAAGGGCGGTCTTGGCCACATCCGCTTTTTCCGCGGTCACGCCAACAGTGAGGATCGCCTGGTCCCGCTCAAGCCTCGCCGCTGTACCGACGGTTTTGCCGAAGGCAGAGCGCATCCCGCTTGACACACGGTCCGCACCTGCTCCGGTGGCGAGTTTGTTCTCTCTGAGAACGCAGTGTGGGTATGCCCTTACTTTGAGGTGGTAGTTCGCCACTCCGGCCTGGCTTGAAAGCATCTTGTTGGCCGCGATACGTCCCGCTTCCAGTGCGGTGTGCCTTACCTGCACGCGATTCTTCACCTTGAGCGTGAGGACTATCGGGAACTCTTCACCGGGGCTCCCCATGTCAAACTGGCTCAGCCTGCTTGCGGGAACTCCTCCCATGTATTCGCGGCGTGTATACGCTTGTCCTGTGATCCTTCTGTACATCGATGCGGGCTTTCTTACCATTTATGCCACCTGTGTGGAATGTGATAGAGCGACAATCTCGAATTTCTATTTAAAGACTGTTGCTGTCCTATCTTTTATTCTTATTAGCCTACCCAATGGCAGGCATCATATAACACTTTCTGTTTGTATATGCCGCGGCGTTGCCCTTTCTATCATTTGACGGAATATTCCGCCGATGTCTTTTGACCTACTCTCGAGAACCAAAGGCTCACCAGGATGCCCACGGCAAGCGCGATCGCCCCGAACAGGATATCTTCGGCGCCGCCATAGGCTGAGTACGCCTCCTTGAACACCACAAGGAAAGAACCGATCGTAAGCCCGAAAATCATCATGTACGTGGTCTTCCTGTAATTGGATATCGCATAGTGGACGGTCCTGGCAAAGCCGATGAGACCGACAGCTGTACCTATCGCAAAGGGCAGCAGAAGGACGAAGTCGAAAGAGGAGATCACTTCCATAGGCAGGTATAGCAGTCCTATCGCCAGAAGCAGCGTGGAACCGCTTATTCCCGGTGCTATGTGTGCTATCGCGTATATAACGCCGATAAGCAGCATCAAAAGGATAGATGCAACGTCGTGCCCGACCTCCACATCCTCAGACACCCTGAACACGAGGAACAAGCACATTATGAGAACGCCGATCACAAGCGCCGTGATATCGGTCTTGGAGGGTTTGACCTCCGGCAAAGTGTATTTCCATAGCTGTGGAATCTGTCCCAGTATCATACCCAAGAACAGCATCATCGCTGCGATGGTGTAGTTATCTATGACATACTTGAGACCGAAAGAGGCGATCACCATACCGAAAAGGAGACCGAGCCCGATCACCATCAGGAAATTGAAGTCCTGCCGTATCTTATGGAAGATGTCTGCGATGTCCTCCACGATCCTCTCATAAACGCCGAGGGTCACGGCCAGAACGACCCCGCTCACTCCCGGTACGAAGGAGATTATTCCCAGTAGCGCACCGATCAGGAATTTTTTCAGGGCGGCCAGCGGGGACTCCATGCGGAGAGATATAGGAGGTTGTATTAATCCTTAATTCGAGCGGCTTCCGCACTTCACGCCTTGATTGTATGGTAAGAACCCAATTTTTTAAAGAAGATTGTTTTCCGCTCTATCATGGTCAACGCGTCGGAGATGTCAGATGTGTTCTCGCTGCCTTCGATCTCTACAAAGAAAACGTATTCTCCCTTGCCCGTTTTCGTCGGGCGCGACATGATCTTCGTCAGGTTGAGATCCCATATGGCAAAGATATCAAGGACCCTGTAAAGCTCTCCCGGTCTATGTTCCGTCGAGAATGCGATCGACGTGCTGCAATCGGCCTTCGGCGCCGATGTGTCAGCCTTGGTCAGCAAGATGAATTGGGTCGTATTGTTCTTATTGTCCTGGATGTTCTCGTGGATGACCTCGAGGTCATATTTTTCGGCGGAACTCTTCGAACCGATCGCGCCGATGACCTCTTTGCTTCCCGGTCCGCAGCCCGCGACCAGTCTTGCGGCCTCGGCCGTCGAGCTCGCGATCTCGATGACCGCTTTCGGATAGAACCTGTTTATGAATTTCCTGCACTGGGCCAAGGCCTGCGGGTGGGACAGGATCTTCGTGATCGCGCGGTCAGCATTTTTTTCGCTGACCATCAGATTTTGCGAGATGGGCAGCGTCAGCTGCTTAGAGATGTGAAGATCTGAGTCGAAGATCAGGGTATCGATGGTCGTATTCACCGCCCCCTCTATCGAATTCTCGATGGGAACGACGCCGTATGCCGCCTTTTTGGTCTCTACGGCGTCAAAGACATCCTCTATCGTTGCGAACGGAGAAAGAGAGAACTCAGACTGTTTCATCGATCCCGCAAAAAGGTTTGCCGCTTGTTCGGTGAATGTTCCCTCCGGCCCAAGATATGCAATGATCATTTCTCTCACTTCGTCCTTTTTCTGTAAATATGCGTTCAACAGACATTACGGACATCCGCTGAAGGCTTTTTAATTATCCGCATACCTGTTGAGACCCGGGCGGTCCGTTCGGACGCGCGCCGTCCGCCGGAGAATTCACCACAACGGCGCGCACGGGAACATAGAGATAATCTTTATATCCGTATCTCAACTCCCATCAGAGAACATGTCGAAAAGGCGTATCTCCAAGAATGCGGTCGTCGGTATAGGCGAAGAGCGCATTTCGATACTTACCGGACTGTCGGTCAATGCGCTGGCGGACGGCAGGGAGGACCTCGCCGTAAGATATGTCTCATTGGCGAGAAAGATCAGCAGAAAGACGAAGGCGAAAATGCCGGAGGAATTCAGATACTGCAAGAAGTGTCTGATGCCGCTTGTCCCGGGAGTCAACTGCACGGTGAGACTGACAGCCAATAAGATAGTGGCCACGTGCCAGAACTGCGGCGGTCTGAAGAGGATGCCGTACCTTAAGGAGAGAGAAAAATGACGGAGAAAGAAGCAAGAAAAGAACTGATGAGGCGTGCCAAAGATCTCAGCCCGACGGTTCACGTAGGAAAAGAAGGGATAGACGAAGGCGTGATTAACGAGATCGCATCCCAACTCAAAAATGCCCGTTTGATCAAGGTCAAGGTCCTGGGCACCGTTGACGACGAACCGAAGGCCGTCGCCGAAGAGCTTGCCTCATCCACGAACTCCGTCATAGTGGATGTCAGGGGCGGCGTGGTCGTGCTTACGGACAAAAGGACATGGACCTCACTGAGCCAGAAGAAATTCTGAGGGACGGACATGCTTGACGCCAACATTATAAGGACACAGCCGGAGACCATCAGGCAGATGCTCACGGACAGGAACAAGGACACAAAGGTGCTGGACATGTTCCTCTCCGCCGACTCCGAATGGAGGGCGCTTACCGACGAGAACAACCGTTTGAGGAAGGTAAGGAACGAGGTCTCGGTGCAGATATCCAAAATGGATGGAAAAGAGAAGGAGGCCAAGGTCATCGAGATGCGCGATGTGTCCGAGAGGATCAAGAACAACGACGCCACGATGGCCGAGCTGGATCTGACCAGAGAGGACTGTCTGCTTAACATCCCCAATATCCCCCATAGTTCGGTCCCGATAGGAAAGGACAGCACGGAGAACGTGCTGGTCCGCGAATGCGGGGCGAAGAGGAAATTCGATTTCACGCCGAAACAGCACTGGGAGATAGCAGAGGCCTTGGACATCATCGATTTCGACAGGGGCGTGAAGGTGGCCGGCAGCGGATTCTACTGCCTTAAGGGGGACGGCGCGCGTCTCGAGCGCGCGTTGATCAATTTCTTCCTGGACACCCATGCAGAGCAGGGATACACAGAGGTGTTCCCGCCGGTGGTCGTGAATAAAGCGGCCCTCACCGGTACCGGACAGTACCCCAATCTGAAGGACGATATGTACTATCTTGAGAGGGACGAGATGTTCCTGAACCCTACAGCAGAGGTGCCCATAACGAATCTGCTCATGGATGAGATCCTGGATAAAGAACAGCTTCCCATCCTTTACACCGCATACCTCCCCTCTTTCAGAAGGGAGGTCGGGAAACACGCAGACACGAAGGGGATCATCAGGGTGCACGAGTTCAACAAGGTGGAGATGGTCAGGTTCGTCCACCCGGAGACCTCGTACGATGTGTTGGAAGACCTCAGGAAAGATGCGGAGGACCTCATAACGGCCCTCGGCCTCCCATACCGCGTCCTGCTGCTTTGCACAGGCGACATGAGTTTCGCATGTTCCAAGTGTTACGATATAGAGCTCCACGCCCCGGCTAACGACGTATGGCTGGAAGCTTCCTCATGCTCCAACTTCACGGATTTCCAGGCGAGGAGAGCGCGCATCAAGTTCAGGCCGGAGCCTCACCTGAAGAGTGAGTTCATCCACACCCTGAACGGTTCCGGTCTTGCGCTTCCGAGGACGATGGTGGCCATCTTGGAGAACTATCAGAATAAGGACGGCACGGTCACCGTGCCGGAGGTCCTCAGAAGATACATGGGCGGGAAAGAGATCGTAGGGTGATTACTGTAAGCTGGAACGCCCGCTTGATCAGGTGCGCCCACTTTCTATCCGGATCCTTTCCTGCATTCATTCAGCCATTCTTTCCCTGATAACCCTGTTGAACTCTATGCTATCGTCGCCGATGATGCTGTCGATCTTCCATGTAAGCCACAGCGGTATCCTCACATCGACGCCGTCATCGGTTACTATGGGGTTTGAACTTATCTTGACCGCTTTCTCCGGACCATACAAAGAGACATACCTCCCAAGGGACTTTGACCTCATGTTTCTATCAGATTTGACCTCGATCGGCACGATCAATGAACCGAACATGCAAATAAAGTCCACCTCTGCATCGTTATTTGATTTCCAGAAGAACGGGGCCTTTCCGGAGACGATCAGCTCATTGAGGACATAATTCTCCGCAACGGCTCCTCTGAAATATTTATTTGCGTCATCTTTGTCGAAGATAAAGCGGGGGGGCATGCCTGACAGCACCCTCAGCAGACCGATATCCACAAAATATACTTTGAAGTTCGCTTCATCTGAGAATGCGGACAAAGGAATGGACGGTGCTGTTATTTTGTTCACTTTATGCACGATCCCCGCAGCTACCAGCCATTCCAGGGAGTGCTCCAGATCTCTTGCCCTTTTCCCCTTCTTCACGTGGCTGAATATGAAACGATTGTTTTCCTTAGATAACTGCTGCGGTATGGACCTCCATATCTGCGTCAGCTCGTTCACTTCACCTCTGGCATGTTTGCTGAAGTCATCCACATATGTGCGGAGTATCTCATTTTGGATCTTTTCGACCATCATGATATCATGGCTTCGGACCCATTCGGACACCGCCTCGGGCATGCCGCCGACTATCTGGAAATGCCTATAGTACTCTTCCAATCTCGATGCGAATGTTTCGCTTACCTCGCTTGACTCGGGGCCGTCAAGATATTCACAGAGTCTTTCCTCCCCGTTAGCGAGAAGGAATTCGTAATAATTCATAGGGTACATATCAAGAAAATTCACATTCCCTACAGGGAATGAATATGACTCTGTCGGCTTTACGCCCAGAAGAGAACCGGCGCAGATGATATTATACTCGGGGACGTTCTCGTTGAAGTATTTGAGAGAGGTTATCGCAGGTTTACAATATTGTATCTCATCAAATACTATGAGCGTGTCCTCTGATCGAATCGCTGTGTTGAAATGTATGCTGAGGTCTCGAATGATGCGTACCGGATCCAGATCTTTTTCGAAGTGTATGCCCAGTCCGGGGTCTTTCTCGAAATTGAGATAGATCATCTTGCTGTAATTCGACCTGCCGAACTCTTTTATGATGTGTGTTTTGCCGCATTGTCTGACCCCTCTTACCAGCAGCGGTTTGCGATGCATGTCGCTCTTCCACTTCAACAAAAGACCATAAGCAAGCCGGCGCATTGTATTGATTACGTAATGCAGATATTAATATTTTCTGGATGCCGAAATTGGCACATAATTTTATCAAAAGTTGGCTCAAATTGGCACATAATTTTATCAAAAGTTGGCTCAAATTGGCACATAACTTGCTTCAAGAGAAACGCCCGACAAATCATAAGGTACGCACGCGGTTCGCAGATCAGCTTAGTATCCGATCAAGACGCTCGATGAGCTCTGCGGCCCCTATGCCCGTCCCGGCATCCTTGAGCTTCTTCCTTATTTCTTTCACACCATCCTCCAGCGGTTTTGAGGATATGCCGTAGTAGATGGATGCCTTGGCTTCGATGTATGCCGCCAGCAGATCGCAGGACTTGATGTCCCTGCCGGTCCTTTTCCCGAAGC
>WRKC01000078.1 GCA_009778275.1 Methanomassiliicoccaceae archaeon | reverse complement strand
TTATACTTTCATAATGATACTACCGCCCATGGTCAAAGGAACAATGGGGATCATAGGCTGTCCCATCCTAGAGGATGAGATCGTATATTCTTTGGAAAAGGAAAGGGACGAGAAGAAGATCTACATTGTGGACACAAAGCCCGCGCTTACGCTGAGGAAGAAATTGGATCTGAGGGGCATCCCTTACATCATGATAGACGAATGGGATTTCAATAACGGTTATGCTGGGATAGATCGAGACAACGGATTCAATATCGTCGTGGTAATGAACAAGCTCGGTCTCCACGTTTATCCTCAGGTCCTCCGCAGCACGTTGGAAGAACAGCTGCGGTTCTTCCAGAGCCGCTTTGACGTCATCGCCTTGTATTATGGCATGTGCGGCAATGCGGGATGGGACGTCTCCAAATGGGCCTCCGCTTCTCTTGATATACCGGTCTTTGTCTTCCGCGATAAGAACGGCGAAGTGTGCGACGATTGCATAGGGGTCGCCGTGGGCGGGCACTCGAGGTACTGCGACTTCGTCCGGAAGTACACCGGGATGTTCTTCGTCACCCCAGCGATCGCGGGGAACTGGGGCGAATATTCAGCAGAACTGAATTTCACAAAAGGTTTCGAGACAATGGGCATACACACGACCAAAGAGGTCTTCGAGATCTTCGGTTACAAAAAGGCAGTGAAGATCGATACCGGCATCGGGATCAAAGGCGAGGAGTTTGAAAAAGGGTGCGAGAGATTCTCCGATGTCACGGGGCTTGAGTTCGTTACCGCCGCACCGGGGTCGGTGGACCTGTTTCCGACTGAAAAGCTCTACAAGGATGCGAAGGGTGCCTTGGGGTGCTGATCGGGCACAGATGAAAAATTAATGTATTCTTACATTATTAGAAGGGACGATGAAGTTCCTTGTAGTGTCTGATATCCACGGAGATGCGGCAGCGGCGGATTGGATCACGGCCGTCGCGGAAAAAGAGGATGTGGATTGCGTATTGGCCATCGGCGACATAACCGACTTCGGCCCGAACGAGGTCGCCGAGAGGATATTGGGTCCTGTCAAGAGGGATGTCTATGTGCTGCCCGGGAACTGCGACCCGCTCGACTTTCCGGAAACGGTATCCGGGTTTGCGACGGACATGCACGGAAAGACAACGGTCCTGGGAGGTTTTCACGTTGCGGGTCTTGGGGGGTCGAACCCCACTATTTTCAACACCCCCTTTGAACTGGACGAGGATACGATCTACAAAATGCTGAGACCGATATCAAAAAGGGGAATGATACTGATGGTCCATGCTCCCCCGCACGGGATCAACGATCACATCCCATCTGGATTGAGCGTCGGCAGCACTTCGATCCTGAAGATAGTAGAGGAATTCAAGCCAATACTGGTCCTGAGCGGCCACATCCATGAGGATTACGGCGTGGTGCACATTGACGGAACTACGTTCATCAACCCCGGGCCTGCGAAGGACGGCATGTATGCGATCGTCGAGGTTGACGAGGGTGCCGTGAGCGCCGGACTGTTCACGGCGAAGCGCCTGCCTTGAAGGTCAAACGTCCCAGACGACATTCATCGTCTTCAGTATCATGTAGACGTTCGATGATATTATGTAAAAGAAGCACAGGGATATCGGCAGGAGGTTCGGGCTTCCTTCGAACCCGATCGTGTAGGATGTCATGTACCCGTACATCCCGAAGAAGAACGCCAGGAGTGCTATCCCCAATGTCAGCGCGATATCGCTCTTCACGCCGATCGTCTCCATATACGCCTTGATCTCCTCGTCGCTCTCCAGTTCCTTAATGAAACCCAGAAGCTCTTCCCTTGACATGTTCTCCGTGACGCTCTGGTCCCCCACGGCGTCCTTTAAGGACGCCGGTACCGGCCTCTTCCCGAAATGGGGATGCAGAACATGGACGACAAGGAAAACGCCCATTATAGCAAAAGTAAGGGTCATCAGAAGAGAGAACATGCCGTCGAGAGCATTCTGAAGGTCCCCGCCCCCATTGTAAAGCTTCCATATGTTCCTGTCGAACACAAAAGCGAGGATCACCGCAAAGATGACCGATATCCCCACGTACTTCAGGCGGTTGACCGACCTCATGAGTTTTCCGCCTTTCGTCCCGGGGTCAGGGGCGATGGAGAATATCTTTCTCAATATCGCTGATGAGTTGCGGTTCTTTTGGGCCACGTGCCCCCTAATCCCATGCGCGCTTAAAAGCAGTGATGCCGATAGTGTCAAAAACCCCGAGACGGGCATAAAGTTATCACCGTACGTGCTGGCCCCGTTAGGTTTTTATGATACAGATATTCTTCTATATTCTCAAAATGGCTTTGAATCTTATTCGTTCTTTGTGCCATTTCGGTATCTCCCTTTGTAGCGCCCAAAGCTTTTCAATTCAAAGGTTTAAGGGCTGCGCGTTAACACCTGACAAAAAAGAATAAACTTTTGAAAAAAAGGTTTATATACGGAACCGTAATTGGCAGACCGATACCAATGGCATTGTGGCAGGGAAAATCAAAAAGGAAGCCCACCGGGGGCAGGCTTGTCTCCAGCAGAGGCAAGAGGAAGTTCGAGATCAGCAGGGAGAAACAGTTCACGAAGATAGGAAGGCAATCCCTGAAACACTACCGCGGACGCGGAGCCAGCTCCAAGACGTGTATGCTCATGGCCGAATACGCCAATGTGGTGGACAAAAAGAACAAAACGATCCAGAAATCAAAGATCCTCAACGTTACGGTCAACCCTGCAGACCCCAACTACGTTCAGCGTAACATCATCAACAAAGGTGCCAGGATCAAGACCGAGCTCGGAGACGCCATTGTCACCTCCAGGCCCGGACAGGACGGTGCGATAAACGCCGTTCTCGTAGAGAGCTGAACGCATTCCCTCGTTCCTCTCTCCAGCAACTTCTTTAACCCTTTTCGGTATTATTGAATGTGATAACATGACGTACGATGCGGACACCGCGATCACTCTGTGGCCCGAATATTTCGACGTGGACAGGACCAGGGCGAATGGCAGAAGGCTTCCCAAGAACCTCTGCGTGAAGGACCCCGAGATCGATATCATCGCGAAAGGCGCGCTGATATTGGATCTGGAGTATGAGGTGCTTGAGGACAAATCATATCCGTCTAACTGGGTAGCTAAACGCGGCTGCGTCAAGGTCGAGAAGGGAAAGTTCTCCAAGACCGAGCTCCTGCCGAAGATCGCAGAGATACTTATCAAGAACCAGAAGAAATGATGACGTCTTTGGATTCCTCGGTCATTGACGCCAATTCTGAGGCCCTCGGGGTGGGGGTTCCCGTTCTCATGGCCAATGCCGGCAAGGCGGTAGCTTCCGTGCTTTCGGAAAGGTTCCCCAGTAAAAGGTTCGCTTTCATATGCGGCAGCGGCAACAACGGCGGCGACGGGATCGCAGCTGCGGGAATGATGGACCCCGGCAAAGTAACGGTCTTCCTTCTCCGGCCAAAGGGATCGATCAGATCGGACCACATCAAAAAGATCCTTTCAGAACTAATGTGCCAGATATAGGATTTTTCAGACTTCGACGGGGACTGTTTCGATGTGGTCGTCGATTGCGCTCTGGGCACAGGGATGTCGGGAGAGGTCAGACCTCCGTACGATGGATTTATTAGAATGGCAAACGGATTCAAGGGGTGCGTAGTGTCGGTCGACGTGCCGTCGGGCCTGGGGACCTCTCTGCCGTTAAGACCTGACATAACGATAACGCTGCACGACGTGAAGGAAGGGATGGATCGAGAGAACTCAGGAGAGATTATCGTGAAGGACATAGGCATTCCGAAAGAGGCATACGAGAACGTAGGTCCGGGAGATATGCTGAGATACCCCGTACCGAAAGCGGACAGCCACAAGGGGTCCAACGGAAGACTGCTGATCATAGGCGGCGGGCCGTATTACGGTGCGCCGGCGATGTCGGCGCTCGCCGCCATGAGGGTCGGGACCGACATTGTGAGATTGGCTGTTCCTGAGAACTGCACATCGGTGATCGCATCTTTCTCCCCCGTCCTGATGATGGTCGGCCTTTCGGGGAATTCGCTGAGGCCGGAGCATCTCGATCTTCTGCTGAAGTTGTCGGAACAGCATGATGCGGCCCTAATAGGGCCAGGTGTCGGCATATCCGAAGGAACGGCCGAGACTGTGAGGCAGTTCGTCAAAAAGTGCAACGTGCCGGTCGTTGTCGATGCCGACGGACTTTCCGCGCTCGGAAAAGAGTTCGTTTCCAACGGAAAGACCATACTCACCCCCCACATCAAAGAATTCGAAAAACTCGGCGGGGACCCTCTTGCCGCATGCGATGCCGTGCTGAAGCTTGCGAAAAGCACAAACTCGACAGTCCTGCTCAAAGGCAGAGAGGACAGGATATCGGATGGAAATAGGGTCAGATATAATACCACAGGCAACCCCGGCATGACCAGTGCCGGTACCGGGGACGTACTGTCCGGCATTGTCGCAGGACTTCTGTCCAAAGGCATGAGCTGTTTTGACGCCGCCGCGCTGGGCGCTTTCATTTGCGGAAGGGCCGGAGAACACGCGTTCGATGACATGTCCTACGGCATGACGGCCACGGATGTCATTGACTCGATACCGAAAGTGCTAAAAGAATACCTCAGGGGATGAAATGGATCTGCAGCCCGTTCACGGCATTCCCGCCCTGAGGGCTGACGAGTATCTCATCGTAGGCGATCTGCACATCGGGATAGAGTCGCATCTGAGATCCAAGGGTTTCCATCTTACCTCGCGCACCGACGAAATGTTCGATGCGATCATTCGGGCGGCGGACGATTCGGCGAGCGGGCTTATCGTTCTGGGGGATGTCAAGGACTCTGTGCCGGGCTCGACCAAACAGGAGTACAAAGAGATACCGGTGTTCTTTGAAAGGCTGCTCGAACGCTTCGACCGCGTGGATGTCGTAAGAGGGAACCATGATACGAACATCGAGGAATTCCTTCCCGGTCACGTGAGGATCCGTCCGGCATCGGGGATGAGGATCGAGGATATCGGATTCGCACACGGGCATACATGGCCCTCCAAAGAGGTCATGGCCTCCGAGACGCTTGTACTGGCCCACGATCACCCTGCGGTAATGTTCAGGGACGGCGTGGGGAGGCAAGTGAACGAACCGTGCTGGGTCAGGGGGAGGTTCAAAGACGGCGGATCGGAAAGATACGACATCCTTCCGAAGAATTTCATAATTGTTCCGGCTTTCAACAGGATGCTCGGAGGTTCTCCCGTGAATATCACAGGGGAGCCGTTGCTCGGCCCGATAATGGGCGGAGACCTTCTCGATCTGGAGAATGCCACCGTACACCTCCTTGACGGCCTCGACCTGGGAAAACTCTCAGGGTTGATGATCGCGGGCAGCGGCCGTCCCGGCTGGGGCAGAAGGATCAGAGTAAAGAGTACCGAATAAACCATACAAAGGGCGTTCATCTTTTTTGGGAAAGAGGCGCGTCGATGTGCCTCGTGTTAAAGTCTCCATGCAAAGTACCGGTCACCAACCCCGACCGCCATAGTTATCACTATCCACAGGAGTGCGGTCCGCCTTCACGATCCGAGTTCAAATCGGCCGCTTTTCGCAAAGGCACTTCATACAAATAAAATCATAATATATTGATATGAAAAAAATTCACTATACCTCTTATGATTTATTATGATATGATCACCTTTGGATCAGAGACCATTTGAATCGGATGCGATGACTTTCTCTACTTCCACCAACATTTCCGCGACTTTTTTTCCTTTTTCCGTAAGCCGCCATATAACAGTGTCCCTATAGTCACCTTTCGCTTCGCTTTCTGTCAATCCAGCGAACTGCAGGCGTTCAAGTATCTTTTTCGCGGAATCATAGTTAGTGATCTTCGTGAAATCGCTCCTCTTCATCTCTTTCTCCTTTAATAGCTGGACCAGGATCTTGACCTTCGATCCCAATCCGTCATACTCCAAGTCCACGATTACGTTTGATAATACTGTCTAAAAATAAAAATATGGTTACGATTACTAATAGTATAGTATATATATACACATATATATCATTACTATTAGTATTCGTATTGTACGCCTTCGGACCCAAAATAACCCGAAGATCCAATATAAATATCCAGGGTGGGTGGTTATATTAGACTGCCGAAAAGGGGATACGGAGGCAAGGTCTCTAGGATATCCGCCAAAGAACGAGGCGTTCTTTGGCTAGGGATAGCCGCGACGATGCCGGTACGACATGGTGGCGGAGTTGGCAGCCGGGCGGGGGACGCAAACGCTCTAAAAACAGTTTGGGCACGTGTATCATGAGGGAGAGCGTGCCCAACGATTATCCAAAACAATAGTGTCTGAAAACATCGATCGAAGGAAAGTAGTAAAAAGGACCAATAAAAGAAAAGTGTGACGTGCAGTACTTTGTAACAAAACAAAAAAGAGCGATTGTTGCATGAGATACATTGACTTGTACGTACAAAGAAATAGCACGAAGATAGATCATTTCTATTTATATTAACGAAAAACGTAAAAATCGTTAATAAGAAAGATCATATTAAATTTGACACTAATAAGCCGAAAAAATTTATTAAAGAGGGGGTTTCCCCTCTTGTTTATGTTTAAAGGTTCTTGGTCACTGTATCGTGCAAAGAGCCGTCGGCGTTCCTTATCACTGCCTTGATGGGCATCTGTCCGGGCAGGCTGTGGGTCGCGCAGGAGTTGCACGGGTCGTAAACCCTGAACGCCATCTCCACCATGTTCAGGAGGCCGGGCGATATCATGTTGTCTTTGATAAGCGCCGAGGCGATCTTCATGGTGTCGATGTTCATCGGACCGTTGTTGTTCGTCGTTCCGACGACCAGGTTGCATGCCGTGACTATCCCGTTCTCGTCGCAGGAGTACTCGTGCGTGAGGGTTCCTCTCGGCGCCTCCACGCATCCGACTCCGCGGCCTCCGGGGATGATGTCCTTCTGCTTTATGTTCGGGTCGGTGATGTTGGGGTCGTACGCATTCTGGTGGACCTTCTCCGCTCCGTAGAGCATCTCGATGATCCTCGCCCAGTGGGTGGCCAAGTTGAAGTGCACCGGCCCTTCCACGCCCAGGCTCTTGAATGTCGCCTTGAACTCATCGAACGCCGCATTCGCTTTCGGCGTAGAGATGCTTTCGGAGACATTCAGCCTTCCGAGCGGGGTTGCGCGGTACATTCCGCTGTCGATACCTGCGACCATTCCCTTGTATCCGGGTTTCTTCAGATAGGGGAACTTCTCGTAGGACCACGGCTCCACACCTTCTGCGATGTGGTCGAGGTAGTCGTACGGGTCGTACTTGTCGTGCTCCTTGCCCTTCTGGTCAACGACCCTCACCTTTCCGTCGTGGAACTCAAGCTGGTTCTTGGAGTTGACAAGACCCATGCTGTACAACTCCGAGTAGTACAGGTCGCTGCTCGTGATTATGTCCAAGTACTCCTTGTTCTCAAGAACAACACTCTTGAACACTCCCAGAGAGGTCTCCGCGAACGCCACGAGGTTGTCCGCATATTTCTGGATCTCCTTGATCTCCTCTTTGTTGATCGCCTTGCTCACACCGCCGGGAACGCCCATCGCGGGGTGGGTCGCTTTTCCGCCGATCATAGCTTGGATCCTTTGCGCCTGAGCGCGTGCCGTGACAACGGCGGTCCCAAGCTCCAATCCGACGCGCGCAACGACGCCCAAGACGTTCCTCTCTGCGGCCGGCGCGGCCGGTCCGCAAACGAAGTCCGGGGCTGCCAGAGCGTAGAAGTGCGCTATGTGGCTGTGCACGAAGTGCGCGTGGTAGAACAGATCCCTTATGCGGAATGCTGCCTCCGTCGGCTTCGTGTTGTAGCAGCCGTCGATGGCTTTCGTGGAAGCCATGTGGTGCGCTCCCGGACAAACACCGCAAAGCCTTGCGGTGATCTGGTTGAGCTCCACTACCTTCCTTCCGACGCAGAATCTCTCGAATCCCCTGACCTCCGGGACCTGCCAGTATGCTCTGCTGACGTTTCCTGAGTCGTCGAGGAATATCTCTATCTTTCCGTGACCCTCAAGACGTGTTATAGGGTCAATGGTAACCTTGTTAGAGGTTGCCTTCTTTTTGTCGTCCCATATTACGGGGCCTGTCATCTTACTTGCCTCCCTTTTCAACAACATGTCTCTTTAGCAGAGACTTGCCCATTGTGAACGCATAGAAGTACCCGAGCGGGTCCTTGATCGTTGACATTATGTCAGCGATAGCGTCCTCTTCTATCGTGGCGTCGTCATCCAAGACTGGGAACAGCGATGCGATCGCCGTAAGGGCGCTCGCTCCCTGCTCCTGGACCGCCGGGGTAGGACCGTAGCATCCGCGGCACGGCTGTCCTATCCTTGTGCACCTCGCGTTGCATCCTCCGACCGTTGCCGGCCCGAGGCAGAGTATGCCCTGGTCCATGAGGCAGAGGTCGGGGTCCACATCTATCTGGTGGGGCTCCACGATCTTCGTTATTCTTCTGTACTCTTTGCGCCTGGGGCACTGATCGCAGAGTGTTTTTGACACAACACCTACGGTCGCTCCCTTTGGCGGCAGAGCGACGCCGTTGTACGCGAAATCGGCTACCGCCTTCAGCAAATGGGAGATGGACTCCTGCATCGGGGGGCATCCGGGCACGTAGTAATCGACATCGATCACCTGGTCGAGGGTCTTGACCGTGTCATACAGCATCGGAAGCGTGAGCAAGCCCTCGGGCGCCTCGTACTCCGACTGCGGTATCACTGCACCGCTGCTGTTGTATTCGGCCTGGAAGTCCGCCGAGGTGGGCGTCTTCGTGTACACGTACTCGAGGAGCTCGTCCTTTCCGCCGGGGATGAGGTTCGCGAGCGCGGGGGACCCTCCGTGGCATGCACATGCCCCGTAAGATACCACGATGACCGACTTCTTTCTCAGAAGTTTCACCATGTGCTCGTTCTCAGTGTTCCTGACCGCTCCCGATATGATCGAGACCGTGATCGAACCGTCCGCCATCTCCGCGATGTCGTGCTCTTTTCCGTCAGCCGCGATCGGCCACATGACGATGTTCGCCATGTCGCCTATCGTGAGTATCCTCTCGTTCACGTCCAGCAGGGAAACGTCGCACCCTCCGCACGCCGCCGCCCAGTATATCGCAAGGTTTATCTTGCCGTTGGGTGGCGCTCCTGGAAGGAGTGCTCCGAGATCTGCCATCTTGAGCTGCGCCGCCGCCACTGACTCGGGGGTCTTCATGACGCACTCGGCTCCCTTGGAAGAGGCCATGGGTTTGCTCTCCTTCTTAGCCTCTTTCTTGGCGGGTGCCGCCTTCGGCGCATCCTTTTCCTTCTTCCTGAATCTGTCAAAGAATGCCATTTACTTCTCCTCCTTTATGGGTGTCGGTCCAAGTTCTTTTATCGTGTTCACGAAGTCCGTCAGGGTCTTCTGGAACTTCTCTCCTTCAGATGCGGAGACCCACTCGAGTCTCAGCCTCTTCGGGTCGAATCCGTACTGCTCAAGCACCATCCTGATCAGCGCTATCCTCCTTCTGGCCCTGTAGTTCCCTCCGATATAGTGGCAGTCTGCCGGGTGGCAGCCAAGCACTATCACTCCGTCCGCTCCTTTCGCCATGGACCTGAGTATGAACTCGGGGTCCACCCTTGCGGTACACATTGTTCTTATGATACGGAAGTTAGGGGGCATCTGCAACCTTGCAACACCCGCTCCGTCCGCTCCAGCGTAGGAGCACCAGTTGCAGCAGAACGCTACTATCTTAGGTTCAAAATCTGACATTTTCTCACGCTCCCGCATTGTCGAACAACGCATCTATCTCGGCGATGATCTGCTTGTTCCTGAATCCTCTCTGCTCCATGGCGGCCGCCGGGCACGAAGCCACGCAGGACCCGCATCCCTTGCAGAGACCGGGGTTCACGTTGCTCCTCAGCGATCCGTCCTCTCCGCAGACGATCGTTATCGCGTTGTAGTCGCAGCACCCTTCGCAGATGCCGCAGCCGTCGCACAGGTCCGGGTTGGAAACCGCCACTATGCCTTCCGATATCAGCTTGTCCTTGGATATGGT